>JAUYDD010000020.1 GCA_030704765.1 Nanobdellota archaeon
TGGAGTTTAGGAGACTATTGGAAAAAACAAGCAATTGAATACACTTTCGAATTCCTAACAAAAGAGCTTAATATACCAAAACAAAAACTTGCAGTCACTTGCTTTAAAGGAGATAAAGATGCTGAAAAAGATGAAGAATCATCAAATATCTGGCTTTCTTTAGGAATCCCAAAATCAAGAATAGCATTTTTAGGGAAATCAGACAACTGGTGGGGCCCTACAGGGAAAACCGGCCCTTGCGGCCCAGACACAGAAGTTTTTTACTGGGCAAAAAACAGCAAACCGCCAGAAACCTTTAACCCTGAAGACAAAGCCTGGGTTGAAATTGGGAATGATGTCTTGATACAGTATGAAAAAGACAGCAATGGAAAATACCATCCTGCAAAGCAAAAAAACATTGATTTTGGCGGCGGAGTTGAAAGAACATTGGCAGTTTTAAATGGATTTAAAGATAATTATCTGACAGAAATCTGGCAGCCGATTATAAAACAGATTGAAAAGATTTCAAAAAAAACTTATAAAAGAAATGAAAGGTCAATGAGGATTATTGCAGACCATATTAAAGCATCGGTTTTTATAATCGCAGATGGCATAACCCCAGGCAATATTGAGCAGGGTTATGTTTTAAGAAGATTAATAAGAAGAGCAATAAGGTATGGAAGAAACTTAAATCTTAGAGATTTTACAAAACAAGTAGCAGAGCCAGTTTTTGATATTTATGATGATTATAAAATTTTAAAAGATAATAAAGAAAAAATTTTAAAAGAATTAGAAAAAGAAGAAACAAGGTTCTTAGAGACCTTGGAAAAAGGAATCAATATTTTCAATAGACTAATCCAAAACAAAAAACAGCTTTCAGGAAAAGATGCATTTTTGTTATATCAATCTTATGGCTTCCCATTAGAGATAACCCAGGATTTAGCAAATGAAAAAAATATCAAAGTAGATGAAAAAGAATTTAACAAAGAACTGGAAAAACACCAGCAACTTTCAAGGACAGCAACCCAGGGAAAATTTAAATCAGGCCTTCAGGATTCATCTGAACAAACAACCAAGCTTCACACAGCGACTCATCTCTTGAACCAAGCTTTGAGGATTGTGTTGAATAAACCTGACTTGCATCAAAAAGGGTCCAATATAACTCAAGAAAGACTTAGGTTTGATTTTAATTTTGATAGAAAACTAACTCCTGATGAAATAAAAAAAGTTGAAGATTTAGTCAATCAAAAAATAAAAGAATCTATACCTGTGAATTATAAAGAGATGCCATTAAGTGAAGCAAAAAAAACATGTGCACAAGGCATATTTGAAGATAAATATGAAGATATAGTCAAAGTTTATTTAATAGGAAATTTTTCAAAAGAACTCTGTGCAGGCCCTCATGTGAAAAATACAGGAGAGCTTGGAAAATTTAAAATCACTAAAGAAGAGGCAATTGCAGCTGGTGTGAGAAGAATAAAGGCTGTTTTAGAGTAAAAATTAATTTTAGATAGTTCAAGGATTCGTGGGGTAATCTATCTTAAGGTTAACAATCTCATGCCACTTTTTCGTTTCGTCAAGAATCACTGATTCTTGATCGCCCTAAAATTCCCTATGGGAATTTTTTGGTATCGACGGAAATCCATTTCGTGTTTTTCTTCATATTTTTGGTAACTTTTCTTAGAATTAGCGGGTTCAACGCTCCCCGCATTTTCCTAAATTATTTTGTGTAAGAGATAGAACAAAAAGGTAATCTTTTCTAACGCGTTTTATAATATTGAATAATTGCAGTTTCGCCTCTTCCAAGAATTTTTCTTGGCTCTCCAATCATCCTATAAGCATCAGCTCCTTCAGGAGCGCTTCTTTCAACTGCATCAGGATGAGAAGGCGACCAAATTATTTCTACTCTACTTCCTAAAGGGACAACTTGAGCAGGTTTGAGAGTATCATTAAAACATAGTTGTCTACTTTCTTTTGTTACATAATAATCTAAACATCTAAGTTGTGTCTGAGTTGCATTCATTATATTTACATAACGAGGGAGTACTTAAGAATTTATATACTAAATATTGTGTTATAAAACTTGTCATACTTTTTATATCAAAATGTGTTATAAATCGTGTAATAAAAAGTGTTACACAGAACTCGCGTGGGGTATTAATCTTTAGGATTAAGATAGCTACATAAACCGAATAACTTGAGAGCATTTTGGTTTAACGCTGCGGAGGAGAGTGTTACCGAAAAGTTATGTGCTTGAAAGAGAAGTTGAACTAGTTACATTATTAAACTTAAATTTGTTTATCTAACAATGAAATTATTAGTAGTAAGACATAACCAGTCTAAAGGAAATGTTGCAAATGTTATTGATGATAATTCTAATCCTAAAAGAGATAAAAATGGATTGTCAGAAAAAGGAATAAATGAATCGAAAGAATTAGTTAAAATTCTTGAGAGCCATAAAATAGATACTGTAATTGTTAGTCCCTTTAGAAGAACCATTGAAACAGTTCAACCTTATCTAAATAAACATAAAGTCAAATTAATTGTTTCTGATCTGACTTCTGAAAGAAATGCTGGAATTTTTGCAGGCAAACCCAAAACTGCTATAAAAGAATATTGTATTGCTGATAATATTACGGATAGGGTTTCATTTAAACCAAAAGGTGGAGAGTCTATTTTTGAAGTTTATGAAAGGGCTAAGAAGTTCATAGCCTATCTAAAAAAGAATTTTAAGAATGAAACAATTCTTTTATGCGGGCATGTAAATTTTCTATGTTGTCTCGATATTGCAATTAAAAAATTAGAGATTCACGATTTTTATAATCAAGAGAGATTAGAAAATGGTCAATTGAGAGAATATATTCTCTAATCATTAGGAAAACTTCAGTAAGTCAATCCTAAGGATTAAGTAATCGTGGGGGCGTGTGTAATACTTTTTATTACATTTTGTGTTATACTATTTAGGATAAGATTTATAACACAGTTTATATTAAGAATAATATGATAATTAAACCTAAAACAAAATTAGGTAAATGGTCTGCAGGACTGAACATCTTGTTTTTAATAATAATTCTTGTTTCTATTATTTCAGTCTTAGTGCTTGAAATACTTGATTTTAATGACCATTGGTGGGATGTGACTGTGCCTATTTCATTCCTCATTGAAATGACTGCTTTTATTACTGGAATAATCTCTGTTACAAAAAACAAAGAACGTTCAGTTTTAGTCTATTTTTCAATTTTTGTAGGTATCCTTACTATCCTTTTTGTTCTTTTGCATAGTTTATTTATCAATGATTGATTAATTTTCTAAACCTTTAAGGAAAAAGTTTGGGAGTTAATCCTTAGAATTAGGTTAGCTGCATAAACAGAAATATTTATATAGTATATAGCTATATATTTTATATGGTTACTACAATACAAGTTGACGAAAAAACAATCTTGCTATTAAAGAAGTTAAAGCAAGAGCTGGAAGCATCATCATATGACGATGCGATTAATAAGATTGCCATAAAATGCTTAAAACCAGATAAATCTATGGCAGGATCTTTAAGAAAATATGTTGGAAAATTATCTAAACATGAAATTTTAAATGACTTAAAAGATAAAAATGACAGAATATAATCTGATTGATTCTTCTATTTGGATTGACTATCTAATTAATGGTAATTTTAAGGAGCTGATTGAAAAAAAGGAAAATTTATTGCTAGCAACAATTTCCTTAATTGAAATAAAGAAAAAACTTTCAAAATTAAAAATTCCAAATAAAGAAATTGACAATAAAATAGGTTATATAAAAAAACAAAGCATTATAATAAATTTGGATGAAAAAATAGCAGAAAAAGCTTCAGAACTTGTTATAGAAAAGAATCTTCCTATTGCAGATTCGATAGTTTATGCATCAGCCTTAATAAATAGCGCGATACTTATGACACTTGATAATGATTTCAGAGGATTTGACAATGTTAAAATCTTTTAGTTAAGAAGTGCTCTCGGGATAATCCTTGGGATTAAATCTCTTACATAAACCGAATAACTGACAAGGGGATTTGGTGCAACGCTATGGAGGAGAGTGTTACCAAAAAGTTTAACGCTTCAAGGGGGAGTTGAACCAAAATTTATAAAGAATACTTTGTTCTTTCAATTATGATGTTAAAAGAAGAAAATCTAGTTAAGATTGCTAAACCTTATTTTGAACATTGCAGAGCTGGCGATTGGAATCATGCACTGAGAGTTATTAAATGGGTTAAAATATTGGGCAAAGGTAGAAAAGATATAAATTTACTAATAACTGCCGCATACTTACATGATATTGGTTGGTCTGGAGTGATTCAAAAAGGACTAATAGACTTTGATAATATGTTAAAGTTTGAAGCAAAAGCAAATGAGAATACTCCAAGATATGTTATGGAAGTTTTAGAGAAGCTAATGGTTAAAGAAGAGGAGATAAATGTTATAATCCGTTTAATAAAAGCAGCCGATAAGCACAGGTCACAATTAGAAGATGAATATGTATTAGTTGATGCCGATAATTTAAGTAAACTTTGTTTAGAACATCTAAAAGAAAAATATAAGCCAGATAGTTATCCAAAACTTATTAAAACTTGGGAAGAAGAATTGCCAGAAAGAATAAAAACTCAACAGGGAAAAGAGAGCTGGCCTAAATTGTTAGAAAATCTCAAAAAAGATTTAGGGTTAAAATAGTTCTATCACGAGGAAAACGTCGTTAAGTTGACTCCGAGCCAAAAACCGAAATGTTTAAATAACTTGGACATTTGTACAAATAATGAGTACAATGTTAAAAACAGGACAAAGCAAAATATTAAAGCTTTTTTATGAAGATAAAAAATCAAGCTTTCATTTAAGAGAGATATCCAGGAAAACTAAATTATATCCTAATAGTATAACAAGATTCTTAAATCAACTTGAAAAAGAGGGTATATTAACCTCTCAAAAAGATGGAAATCTTAAAAAGTATAAGATTAAAAAAAGTGAAAAGCTATCAAACATTTTTGTATCATTTGATATTGAAAGATTAAGTAAACTTCCCCTAGCAAGAAGAAGAGCTATAAACTACTTTTTGGACAAATTACAAGAAAAGCCAATTATAGCTCTATTGTTTGGTTCAACTGCAAAAGAAACTTTTAGAAAAGACTCCGACATAGATTTATTTTTAATCGTTAATAAAAAAATAGATGTCGATACATCAAAAGATTATGTAGATGCTCAATTGGGGATTAAAGTTAATTGCTTCCAAATAACCTATGAAGATTTTAAAAAAGAAATAAAACTCAAAGAAGATAAAGTTATCCAATCGGCTTTAAATACGGGCTATCCTATATTTAATCAAATGTTATTTTACGAGGTGTATCTAAATGGAGATTAAAGTTTTAAGAAAGTTAATAGCGAATCCTTTACTTTTGAATAAAAGGATAAAGTTCTACGAAAGTAAAAAGATTATACAAAAAGTCCCACTTGATTTGGAGGAAATTAAAGGACATATCTCAAAATCAGAGCATAATCTCAAGTTTGTTTTAGATAATATGAAACTAGAATACTATGATTGGTGCATAACTGGTTGTTATTATGCTATTTATCAAATTGCATTAGCGTTGATAAGAGCAAAAGAAGTTTATTCAAAAAATCATGATGCTACCCTTTGTTTACTGGCAAGAGACTATTATCAAGCAGGCATAACTAAAGAAGATATCGAGTTAATCAATGTCTTTTTCTTAGATTATCAAGACTTACTTATCTACGTTCATACAAAAGATAGAAGAGAAGAAGCATCTTACTCCTCAAAGTATGACTTCGACAAAGAAAAAGTTGAAGAACTAAGACTCAAAACAATTGATTTTATTAACAAGGCAAGAGGAATATTGGATAGTCAAATAAAGCAATAATCTTTACCACAAACCCCTATGCAGAGGAAAAAGTTGGGAAGTTAATCCTTAGGATTAAGTTAGCTACATAAACCGAATAACTAAAGATTATTTTGGTGATAAGCTGTAGAGGAGAGTATTACCCAATGGTTAAGTGCTCTGGAAGAGAGTTGAACTTAAAAGGATTATAAAGTTACGATTGTTTTTATCACCAGCAATATGCTAAATATTAAAATTGCTAAAAAAGCCCAAAAGAAGACTTTAGATAACTTCTCAGATTTTTGGTTCCGCCGATATTCTAGTAAAGCAAAAAAAGAAAGAATTGCAACAAGAGCATAACCTAAAATTTGAATTATAGGAAACATAAAGATAAACTGGCATAAAAATCCAATTAGTATAACAAAGATTAAGTAGATTTGGATTTTTTTCATATTTTAATAATAAAAAAGATCTTTATAAAACTATCTCAAGATAAAAAATTTTAATTAATAATGTTTAAATAATAGTTAAACTAGGTTTCTTTATGGAATTAATATACAGCTTAACAATTGTTCTTTTAATATTTGGATTGCTTGTTTATCTTCTTTTTAAAAGCATTTGGTTTTTTCTTTTTTATATGAAGAGTTATAAAAGAGGAATTTTGCCTCCAGTTTATCCATTAAGAGGATATTTTCCATTTGGTTCAAACTTAGTAATAAGACTGAATAAAAAACAAAAGGTTTCTGAAAATTTAAAAAAAGAGATATATGCCCTAAAGGAATGGAAAAATAATAAAAAGGATATGCAAATAGTAGATTATGACCCTATAAAGTTTAAAACAACATTATTTACTGGAATTATTGCTTCTGCTGTTATGTCCCTAGTGTTTTTAGGAATTATTATATACTTAATGCTTACTTTGCTTGGTTTGAAATAAAATTAATTTCTAATCTTAAGGAAAATGTCCGTAAGTTAATCCTTAGAATGTCATGAATTTTCGTAAACTCAAATTCCTGAACACACTCAAGAACTTTCAGTTCTTGATGTTAACTTATCGTGGGGTAATCTAACTTAAGGTTAATAATAAGTGCTTCAAAATGAAGACCTTACTGAAAAATTCTATTAAGATAAGTACAATAATATTTAAATAATACAATTTGATTTATTAAACATGCAAGTTGATATTAAAAAAATGAGAGAGATGAGAAGATTTTTAAGTGGAACTGGTGTTAAAGTTAGACCAGGTAATGCTGGTGTAAAAGGGAGACCTGTATTAGAAGGTAGTTTAACTATGCCTTTAATGCCTTATCATCAGAGAGTTATTGATGCTGTAATAGACTTAAATAATGACCCCTCAAGAAAAGTTGCCGTTCCTTCTCACCTTGCAAATTATGCTTATCACGTAAAAGAACAATGGTTCAGAGAATATAATGAAATGTCAGGTCCTTCTTTATTGGATGTCCTTTATTGCAGTGATGACTAATTTTAACAAATAAATTTTTTTAAATTATACTAAGGTCTTCAAAAAGAATACTTTCTTAATAATCTCATGCCATTTTTTCGTTTTATCAACGGAAGTCGGTTTCGTGTTTTTGCTCACAATTATAGCAACTTTTTATTAATTTAGCTGGATACGCTCCCCATTCCAAACCTCAAAAAATAACTCCCCCTTGATAAATTCTTAGCGGTTAACTGCTCCTGAAAAGATTGTGTTATAAAACTTGTCATACTTTTTGTATCAAAATGTGTTATAAATCGTGTAATAAAAAGTGTTACACAGAACTCGTGGGGTCCTCGAACCTTAGGTTAAAGTCTCCAAAGTCTTGTCTACGCTGAGGTTCGAGAAAAAAGTTTTCACTTTACTATCTTAAGTTTTATGTCAGGAATGCTCACTGATGTTTGCATTCCTGAGCATCCAGAAGTCCAACTCAGATAAGCAAGGACTTCTTGATATTCAAAAGTGGAAACTTTTTGGAGCACATCTATCTGTTTCGGGGAGCGTTAACAGCTTAAAGCTTACTAATGCTAATAGAAAGCTTTATAAATAAGCTTTCTATTACTATCATATGGATTTTAAAAGTATAATTAAAGAGCAAAGAGAAGAACTTGAGAAGATAGAAAAAGAAGAAAAAATAATAGAAAGAACTGGATTAAACAAAAGCAAAGAATCCTTAAAATATCCCAATATATTAGCAATTCTTGGAGTAAGAAGATGCGGGAAGTCTATTTTTTCTTATTTATTAGCAAAACCCCACAAATTCGCATATATTAACTTTGATGATGAAAGATTAGCAGGATTAAAAAGCGAAGATTTGAATAAAATTTTAGAATCGTTCTACGAACTTTATGAGGATATAGATTATATAATTTTAGATGAAATACAAAATGTAGACGATTGGGAACTCTTTGTAAATAGATTAAGAAGGACAAAAAAGATAATTTTAACTGGAAGCAACTCTAAGCTTTTGTCTGGAGAGCTATCAACTCATTTAACTGGAAGATATTTAGATATAATTTTATTTCCTTTTTCATTTAAAGAATTTCTTAGATTAAAAGAAATTAAAGAAAATAAAGTTTATACAACTAAAGAAAAAGCAGAGATTATGAAGACTTTGCAGGAATATCTTGAAATAGGAGGATTTCCAGAAGCATATAAATTTGGAAAAGGAATGATTTCAAAAATTTATGAAGATATACTCACAAAAGATATTTTATTGAGATATAACATTTCTAAAAAGGAAGAAATAAAGAAACTTGCTAAATATCTTATAACAAATTCTTCTGGAGAAATAACTTACAGCAAATTAGCAAGAATATTTAATATTAAACATGTATCTACAATATCTAACTGGATTTCATATCTTGAAAATGCTTTTTTAATATTTAGATTAGAAAGATTTGATTTTAAATTGAAACAACAGTTTATCGCTCCCAAAAAAGTTTATTGTATTGATTCTGGGTTAATGAATACTATAGGATTCAAATTTTCAGAAAATAGGGGAAAGGTTATAGAAAATGAAGTTGCTCTTGAATTGCAAAGGAGAAAAGCAAAAGAAAACTCATTTGAAGTTTATTATTGGAAGGATCACCAACAAAATGAAGTTGATTTTGTTATAAAAAAAGAGAAAAAAGTTGAACAACTTATCCAGGTAAGTTATATAAATTCAAAAGAAGAAATAAGAGAAAGGGAGATAAATGCACTATTAAAAGCAAGTAAAGAATTAAGATGCAAAAATCTTATAGTTATAACTTGGGATTACGAAACAGGAGAGAAATTTGATGGAGAAAATATTAAATTTGTGCCTTTATGGAAATGGTTACTTGAATGAAAACACAAAATATTATCGAAAAAGTTCGAGAACTTGTTAAGAAAGAACATGAATCTGAGGATTTTAAGTATCATATTTCAGTAGTTGTAAAAAAATGCATTAAAGTTAGCTGGCATTAAGAAAGCAAGTAAAGAGATAGTAGAGTTGGGAGCATTATTACATGATATTAGTAGAACTCATGGACTAAAACCTAGCGAGATAAATGAGCATCATCTAAAAAGTTATGAAATCATTTTTGCAGAGTTTAACCTTAGCTATTTTTAACTGCCAACTGTTTTAGTGCTTTTTAGTCAGCGTCGATAAAAATTCATAAAATAGCGGGAGAACCTTAACCTAAGGTTAAATACTTCGTGGGGTTAGATAAATGTCGTTTAGTCTAAACTTAATGACATTGGGCATTTATCCTTAGGATTAAGTTAGCTACATAAACCGAATAACTTGAGAGTGATTTGGTGCAAGTTACGAACGGGGCGGTGAACTCTAATTTTATAAACATAAAAATCTTAAATCATTTATATTCAAATTAAGATTGGTGAAAACCTATCTCTTATATGAAATCTATTTGTTTTTCTTGATCTCAAATCTGGAATTAATTGTTCATATAATGGTCGCATTAATTGAAAAAAATATTTCGATTGAACGGGTTTTTCATCAAGTAATTCTGCTATACCTAAAAACTTAGCTAGTTCAATTTCATCCCGCTTTGCAAAATCTACAGATGAGGAATCAAACATATAACAACCAAAATTCTTTGGGTTTCCAGGATTCTCCCCAAATTCATTTCTTGGGCACATCCTACAATCTTCATCCTTGTTAGTAACTATACTTATAAGTTGAGATAAATTATTTATAACTTTTCTCATTGTTGCAATTCCATGTTGTTTAAAAACCGCATTTTCATACCATCTTACAACATTCTCAGGAGTCCATCCTAAATAAAATACATCAAAATAATGAGACGCATGATGTGGCAATATTTTAATAGGTTCCATATTTAACTGCTATGAAATGGCTATAAATACCTAGCGTTTATAATCAGGCAGATATCTTTAATATATCTTGAGGAAAACGTCAGGGAGTTAATCCTTAGGACGTCAAGAATTTACTAATTCTTGAACACACTAGAAGAACTAAAGGGTCTTGATGTTAACTAATCGCGGGAATATTTAGTAAAAATTTCAATATTTAACAATGAATTTTTTGAATTTCTATTTTTCTAATGTTTAGTTTATGATTCTTATGCTAACTATCATAAAGTATTTTATTCACAATATAAATATTTATATAGAATAGCGAAATAATTAAATCTATAAAAACACAATGAATGAACAAAAAACTGCAGAGAGAGCATTAGAACAAGGAGAAGGAATCCTTCGCTTAAAACCTAATTGGGTGCCTCGTTCTTTTTGTATACCTGGTAGAAGAATAAAACTTCATCCTGATGATTATTATGCCCTTGGATGTGAGCGTGGAGGTATTGATGAAAGATGGTTTTCATCAACTATTGAAGCAGACAATGGTCCTTTAACAGCACCAAATGAAGGACTTAGTTTTGTTGTATTTGAACATAAAGGAAAAGTAGAAGAAATAACACTTAAAGATGTTGTTGCAGAATTAGAGCTTAATATTGTTGGAGAAAGATTGTGGAACCAATATCATGAATGGCCAATGTATTCAAAGTTTTTTGATAATCAAGGACCTTTACCACACCATGTCCATCAAAGAGATGTACATGTAGCTTCATTAGGCAAATTAGGAAAGCCAGAAGCATATTATTTTCCACCACAAGCAAATAATTGTAATAGAGGAGATTTTCCTTTTACTTTTTTTGGGCTTAATCCTGGTGTCACAAAAGATGAACTTCGTCAATGCCTTGAAAATTTTACAAAAGGAGATAACAGAATTACAGCTTTATCTCATGCTCATCAGCTAGTTCCTGGAACAGGCTGGGATGTACCTGCTGGAGTATTGCATGCACCTGGAAGTTTCTGCACATATGAACCGCAAGCGCGTTCAGATGTTTTTGCAATGTATCAATCAGTTATTCAAGATAGGCAGGTTGTTCCAAATGAACTTTTATGGAAAGATACTCCAGATGACAAAGTCGGTAATATTGATTGGTTAATTGAAGTACTTGATTGGGAATTGAATGTAAGTCCAAATTTTGTTAAAAATAGATTTATGAGACCAATTCCTGTTCTGTCAAGAGAAGAAATGAGAGCTGAAGATTATATTGAAAAATGGATTTGTTATAAATCTCCAGCTTTTAGTGCAAAAGAGCTCACAATTTTACCTGGAAAAACTGTAACAATAAGAGATAATGCTGCCTATGGTTTTATTATGATGCAGGGTAATGGCAGTATATTTTCTTCATCAGATAATGGATTACCAATTGAAACACCAGCATTAATTAGATATGGACAATTAACACACGATGAATATTTTGTAACTGAAGAAGCAGCTAAGAGGGGTGTGACAATTACTAATCCTTCAAAAACAGATCCAATTGTAATGTTAAAACATTTTGGGCCAAAAAACCCTGATTTAAAAACATGCGCATGTGGACTGCATCCCTAAAAGTTGTAAAAATTATAGACATCAAAAAAATTTCCTGAAAAATCGCCTACTCTATCCTGAAGGATGGAGTTTGATCGGCGATTTTTCTGATTCGGAAATTTTTAGGATGCTCGGAAATTGAATGCAAGTAAACTACCTC
>JAUYDD010000079.1 GCA_030704765.1 Nanobdellota archaeon
AGGACGCAGGCGAACAGCACTGTAAGACTCCAAAAACCTGCGCGCATGGGGCCTCCCTGACTGGTGGTGAGCAACACTCGGAGTAGCTCAAAATTGATGGTACCCAAAACCCCGACAAAGGGTCAGGGTTGGAATTGGTGAATTTTTTCGACAAAGACCCATCGCTTGATGAGCTGAGTTAACTCCATATTTACTCCGCTTTTCAAGTGAAAGGTGGAGCCGTGCGTGCGCGCCGGGTAGGCAGCGCGCGCACGGCTCCTGGGCCCGCGGCGACGAATTTTCGCTTTGGGCTATCGTAATCGTCGGTTCATGAGTCCCTCCTTGGACTTTTTCCGGCGATGGTTGCGTTGTCGGTGGGCCGAGTTGGCCCAAACGCAACCTGGGTTGAATTCCGGTTAGCTCTCCGGTTCCTCACCACTGCGCAGGTGACGCGCCCTTTTATCTGGTCAGGATTTTGACCAAGCCGGAGAATTCCCCAGCAGGATGGACATGGTCCACCTCCTTTGTGGTGTTTTTTGAACGATTTTCGAACATTTTTTGACCAAAATCCGATTTCCTAATTATAAAATCAAATCGCTCGGGCGGGCAAAACGGATGGGGGTTGGGGGGAAGGAATTTTTGCCCGTCCTCGCTTTCCGCCGCCGCCGAATTTCGTGCCAGCAAAGCTGGCGCGCCGCCATTTATCTTTTTAATTCTTGCACCTTTTTCAAATCTTGCCAAGAATATTGCTGTACATTCCCGCTTTGATCAACGGAAAAAACATACAGCAATAACTTCTTGGCGACTTGATATGGCAAACGGCGAATCGCAATTTTTGCGCTCACTACTGGTAATCCTATAGCATGTTTATTCCTCGTGTTATTTGTTTTCATTCTAGTGATGATCTGTCCTAATGAATACACAAAAGCAACCTCATCGGCTTGCCTTATTTTCCCCTGACCTTTTGTTTCTATAAAATAATATATTGGATATTGATTGTGTTTTGCTCTTATATCAACACCTCGCTCACGCAAACCACCGAATTGAAAATGACCCCAATTATTCGCTGAAAGATATTTAATAATTGAATTTTTAACAAAATCTTCAGTGATAATTTTGCTATTTTGAATTTTTTTAGAAGATTTCATGTTATTTTTTCTTCTTTTTCTTTGGGCTATTTTTGATTCGCTCAAAAAGACTTTTTAAATTATTCAATATGTCGTCAAATAAAATAATTTCAATATTTTTCATTGACTCATTCAAAATCCTAAAATCGTCTTCCATTTTTTCTCCTTTTAATTGACCTCTTGCCCCAGCGATAATAAATCCTCGTGGCTTTACTACTTTAATATCAATGTCCTCTATTTTTTTAATATTTTCCCTTATGGAAGGACCTAATCTCACGGCACTATCAATATAATTTTCAACTTGCGAAATAGCTTTGGATAATTCGCTGCTCCAATAATAATTTTTTCTGCTTCTATCCAATATTAGTAGTTTGGTGTTAGGCTTCTTTATTTCATAAATATCTAGGTATCCGTAAATATCTATAGGAACAAAATCAGGAAAAGCACCAGATAACGAAATATTTTTCTTCTCAAAAATAGTTGCATAGGTTGGATTAAAAACTTGAATATAAGTCCTAAAAAATTTCTGCCAATTTTGCTCGCTGTGAGTTTTGGCTTTTAATTTTTTATCAAACTCACCAATCACCCGATCTAGATAAAATACATCAGCGGCTTCTTTGCTATTTAATATTCCGATTAGTTTTTTCTTGCCTTTAAATCTGCCTTTGAAATGTTTAATAAATGCCGGGAAGAAATCAATTACCGCTTGTATGTCATTATCAGAAAAATTCTCAAAAAGGCCATTTCTTTTAAGCAATTTCGTAATCTGATTTTTTTGATATGTAAATTTATCAATACCAGTGTCTTCTTTTTTAAAAATACGAGGAAAAACCTTGTTTAAATAATCATTAGCACTATTTTTTAATGTCTGATAACCTTCATTTTTTATTTCTCTTAATACTTCAATTGCCTGTTTTAGATCAAGATAATTTAAAACAACCTTATGTCTTCCTTCTATCTTTTTTGTGCTGTTTTTGGCTTTTAATGAAACATTTAAATCAAATTCACCCAATTTCTCATACAATCCCTTAACGATTAAATATCCCGTTCCTTTTGCTAAACCGCTCCCATCTTTTGTAAAGCCAGCCGGCAATCTATCAAAACCATTGATAATTATTTTCTTAATCCATTGGTGTTGTGGAGCTTCATTGCGAACAAAGTATTCAACTCTTTTTCTGCCGATATTGATATTGGCTACTAATCTTATATCTTTGGGATCTTTCGGGTTTGTGTAATTTATTGTCTTTTGCTTGCTCATATTTTTGTTGATTGGCTAAAACTATGATATAGTATAAGTGATACCAATTGATACTTTTAGAATAACATGAAAATAGATAAAAAACAACTCTATACAACCGAGGAAACAGCAAAAATTCTTAAAGTTTCGCCCACCACAATAAAGCGCTATATTGCCAACGACAAAATACCGTCAATTAAATTTAATGGAATTAGGCGAATTAAAGGATTAGATTTGGCAAAAATTTTAAATTCCACAAAAAAACAATATGCTAAATAATTTAATCAACACTATACAAAATATTGATTGTCTGGAAGGTTTTAAACTAATCCCCGATAAGTCAATAGATTTAATACTCACTGATCCGCCCTACGGCTTAAACACGCAAGGAATTAAAAATGATAACGATTTAAGTTTATTTTATTCTATTCTTCCAGAGAGCCATCGTGTTTTAAAGGATAATTCATTTTTTATAACTTTTTTCAGCACAAAATTTTTGCCAGCTATTTTTGAAAATAATCCCTTTAAATATTTTTGGAATTTCGTTTTGTATTGTCCTAACGGCCAAGTGATGTCGCCAATAGGATTTACAAAATATATGTCTTGCGTTGTTTTTAAAAAAGGGAATCCTAAAATAATTAAAAGAGGTAAGGACATATTCGTTGACACGCCCGGAAAAATGATTGAACCCGACGAAGGTTTTATAAATCACCCTACGCCAAAACCAAAAACCTTTATCAAAGAAATTCTAAATATGTTTTCAAAAGAGAGCGATATTATTTTAGACCCGTTTATCGGAAGCGGAAGCACGGCGGTCGCTTGTAAAATTCTTAGAAGGAATTACATCGGTTTTGAGATAAATCCTGAATATTGTAAATTATCGGAAAATAGAATAAACAAGTTTTAATATGAAAAATAAGCAAGAAATATTGGGTCAATATTTTACAAAAATAGAAATAGTCCGCAGGCTATTGACTTTGTTATTTGATTATAAAAAATACAACAACAAAATTAAAATACTTGAACCTTCTTTTGGAACAGGCAATTTTATTAAGGGATTAAACGAAAAAAACTATTTAAATATTGACGGCTGCGAAATTGATAAAGATTTAACAAAAAATCCCTTCGATTTTTTTGAAATGCCATTAGCAAAAAAATATGATTTATTGATTGGTAATCCACCTTTCAGTAAATACAATTTGAAAGAAAGTTATTTTTCGTTGAAAAATTATATTAAGTCCACAATTTGGCCGTCGCTATATCTCACAAAAAAAGAATTAAAAAAAGACAAAGAGAAAATAGAAAATATTTTCATTCTAAAATCGTTGAAACATATTAAAGACGAAAGCTCATCGATTGGGTATGTTTTGCCTATTTCTTTCTTTATTAAAAATAAAAACAAATCCGTAAAAGATGAGATTCTTAAATATTTTTCAACGGTAATAATTTATCAAAATGACAAAATATGGTTCGACCGAAACATACCTTGTTGTTTCGCTATTTTTACGAATATCAAAGAATTAAAAAGTAAGATTGTTGTAATTTATGAAAATAGCACGATAAATGAGGAGGTATTTGATATAAAAAATATACATGAAGAACTAATCCCGCAGGTCATTTTCCATAAAAATAATGGCTATATTAAAAATGATAAAGGCATTCCTCTTAAGGAATTTTTGGAAAGCAAAAATATAAAAGTCAAAAAATCCTATAAAGAAAATAATATTTCTGCCAGCAATATCTTAGAAAAAAATAAAATTCCGGTAAATAAACCAGTCGAAAATTACAAACTGGCGGTAGTTCGAGTTGGCAACGCAAGCGTCGGAAAGTGTGGTTTAATTAATATAAAGGATGATATTCTAAATGATATGTTCTATATTTTTGATGTTAAAGATCAATATAAAAAAAATAAGCAGATAAAAGAAACTATCTGCCAGCAAATAAATAATAAAATAGACTATTTTAGAAATATCACTTGCCGAGTTGGAAGCAAATCTATTAAAAAGGAGGATATTTATAACTTCAAAATAATTATCTGATTATTTCACCCAATAATCGCATTATATCATTCTTGTGATTTCCCGATGAGTGAGCCAATGCCTTTGCGACCTCAACAATGGCTTGTTTGGACGGGCTCCAACGACATTTCGCCCCTGATCCCAACGGATTATTAGTTACAATATTGCCTTCGTTATTCTCCAATATTATATTAGGATGATTAAGTCCAATCAGTACGAACATGTGTGCGGCTAAAGTATAATCCCCCATTTTAAATGTTATTTTTACTTTTAAATTTGTATCAACATTTTTTTCAAATGAATAAAAAATTTCCTCATACTTATATACTGAAAAACCACCGATACTTTGATTAATATTTTGTTTTTGTGCCGCTCTACTATAATAATCAGAGTCTCTTAACGAAATATTTATTTCGCGTAACTGACGTATTAAATTTTGAATATCATCCCTCGTAAATTTTTGAGTTATTACTTGAATCAATTCATCGTTTGTAATCATCCATTCAATATAAGAATTATCAAAGTTAACCACCTCTGAAGCGGGTTTATTTATATGATTGCCACTTTCGTCGCAAATTCTTACTTTACTCCGGGGGGACGTTAATTTTAATTCAATTACATTATTGTTGATATTTATTGTGGACATATTAAGATAAGAAATAATTTATATCTTTTTTTAATATTTTTGCCAACTCTTTTAATTCGGCGGCGTCAACCCTTCTTTCGCCTCTTTCTATTTTTGAAATATAAGATTGAGGCTTTTTTAGTTTTGAAGCCACATCTTCTTGTTTTAACCCAGCATTAAGTCGGGCTGTTTTAAGCCTTTCAATGATATTTTTGTATTCTTTTGAATAAATTGACTTTGACATACCTATTTATATTGTATATCCTATTGTGGTATAACCCAAAATAGGTTATGATAATTAAGGGAGTAAATCTGTTGCCCGCGTACGGGAGGGCTGGGGCAAGGGCAACATCTTCTTTGGCGGCG
>JAUYDD010000163.1 GCA_030704765.1 Nanobdellota archaeon
GTTTGTTTTAATTTCTGAGCATCCTAAAAACAAGGGCCAATCAAACCACACTCGCCAGCAGGCGATTTTTTAGCTGTGGCAAAAAACCTTTAGGGTGTGGTGGCCCATTGTTTTTTTGATATCAATAATATAGATAATAAAGTTAATTAAAATATCTTCGGAAAAAGCGAGCAGGAGGAGCTTTTGGAGAAGGCAAATTCAAAGCAAATGACCCTAAAGATGACTTGAAAGTTATGTTAAGTTCACAAGTTGAGTTAACACTATAAGTAAACTATATAAACTAAATACCTTATTTTATTAAAAAGATGGCAGATATTTTTCATGAGAATAGGCCATGGGGTAAATATAAGAGATTTACTTTAAATGAGATTTCTACTGTCAAAATCATAAAAGTAAAACCTAATTCTATACTCAGTCTGCAATACCATAATAAAAGAAGAGAGATGTGGTATTTTTTAACAGAAGGATATGTACAAATAGGAAACAAAAAGAAAAAAATAAAAAAAGAAGGCATAGTGGAAATTCCTGTAAAAACATTACATAGATTATATGCAAAAGACAAAGAAGTTGTTGTTTTAGAAGTATCTTTTGGATTTTTTGATGAAAATGATATTGTAAGAGTAGAGGATGTCTATGGCAGGAAATAAAGTTATTGCAGTTGATCTTGGTGGAACCAACCTTAGGGTTTCATTAGTGAAAGGAAACAAGATAATCAGATATATAAAAAACAATACTCCAAAAACCCATGATGAACTATTAAAAATTCTGGATGATTCTATTTCTATTTTAATATCAAAAGATGTAAAAGGAATAGGGGTAGGTTCTCCCGGCCCATTAGAAAATGGAATAATAAAGAATCCTCCAAATCTTCCATTCAAAAACTTTAATTTAAAAAAACACCTTCAAAATAAGTTCAAGAAAAAAGTTTATATTGAAAATGATGCGTATTGTGTAGGTTTGTCTGAAGCAAAGTTTGGAGTAAAAAAGAAAAATTTCATAGTAATTACATTTGGAACTGGAATCGGCGGAGGAATAATCATAAACAGGAAATTATATCTTGGAAGGAATTTTGCAGGAGAATTAGGGCATATAGTTGTAAAAGATGGAAAATTCTTTGAGAGCTTGTGGCAAGACACTAGGAGGAATATAAAAGAGACTTTTGGAAAAGAGGTCTTTATAGCTGATTTAATGAAAATGGCTGATAAAAGAGCTCTTGATATTCTAGATGAGATGTATGATTATATAGGCATGGGAATAGGTTCATTAATAAATGTTTTTGACCCAGAAATAATAGTAATCAACGGAGGTTTTAAAGAAGCTGGCGAACCATTATTGAATAAAATAAAAGAAGCAATAAAAAAATATTCTATACTGCCCCATGATACTCCTATTGAATTTTCAAAACTTGAACATCCTGGAACAATGGGCGCTAGTTTACTTGTGAAATAACTGATAAAATTATTTTGTTATATTATTTAAGGTGATTAGTGCAAATCCGCACTAACTTTTTTGCTGATTTAATCTATAACCTCTTAAAACCTCAAATATTAACGTTATTAATAAGAATATTATGTTTAACAATTGCACGCAATTGTTTTTAATCTTTTTAAGCTGTAAAAGTATAGCCTAAGTAGTTTATGAGGGATCAATTGGTCTGAAAATGCTATAATCGCCATTATTTAATTATAGCAAATAACTTCAATAATCGGATATAAAAAGGTTATTTGCTAGATAGGAAATGACATTGAAAATATACGAAAATTAATGTTATTTCCTATAATTTATCACCAATAATTAAGATAAGTTATCATAGTAACTGAAAATAAATTAATTTCAGTCCTTAAATAGTAAAGGAATAAATTTATCTGAAAATTTATTTCCTTTCCCATAGCCATTATAGTTAAAAGTATTTTTCATCGATTATTGCCATAACATCCTTGATTGAACCAACCTTTATAAACTAAATTTTCTTTGATTCTCTATAAAATGAGGTAGATTAGTTTGGCAACTTTTATAAAAAAGGTAAGAGCGCCAGTTAGGATTGATTTTGCTGGTGGAACTACTGATATAAAATTATTTAGCGATAAATATGGGGGAGCTGTGCTAAATGCTGCAATAAACCATTATGTTTATGGTACTTTGACTGCAACAGATAAATCAACAAAACTAGAATATCATGCTGATATTCCTACTTCTTCTGGCCTTGGAACAAGTTCTGCTATGAATGATGTTTGGGTGGCTTTAATCACACGCATGACTGATAAAACCAAGATAGCAGAAACAGTTTTTAGAATTGAGCAAACTATAAAAGAATCTTCTATTAATAATGGAAAGCAAGACCAATATGCGGCAGCTTATGGAGGAATAAATTACATGGAATTTATAGGAAACGAAGTTCGAGTTCATCCTCTTGATATAAAAAAAAGTGTTATAAAAGAACTTGAGGAAAAGCTCGTGTTAGTGTATTCTGGAAAAGCTCATTTATCTGGAAGTTCAAATAAAGCTGCTATTGATAATTTATTAAAAGGAAAAAATGATAAAAATCTTTTAAGAATAAAAGAAATTGCTGGAGAAATGAGGAATTTTTTAATTAAAGGGGATTTAACTGGATTTTCTCATTTAATGAATAAAGAAACAGAAGAACGCAGAAAGCTCTCTAAAATAACAATTTCTTCTCAGCTTCAAAAAATTATTGATGATGGAATGAATAATGGAGCAATATCTGCAAAAATCTGTGGAAGTGGTGGCCAAGGAAGTGTTTTATTATTTGCAGAAAATCCCAAAAAATTAAAGAAATTCTTCGGCAGGCGAGTTATTCCCTTTAAATTTGATTTTGAAGGGCTGACTTGGTTGGATTAGATAATAAGTTTAAAAGAATTATTGTAATTAAATTGTCAAAGCTTCTGATTTTTTTATTCTGCCACCATCCCCATTTTTTTTCATTTCTTTTTTCTGCTCTTCTAAGAATACGCGTGCTAAGTGATAGGAAATAGTTGATTCTGCTCCTTGGTTAAGATTTACACTATGCCTACCAAGGCCATCATAGCATCCTCCTGAAGCATCATCATAAATCATCTGTTTTAAGTGGTTTTTTCCTAGAAACCAATTGAATGCAAGTATCGCATTATCATAGTATTTATTTTCTTTATTGATTTTATAGGCTGTAATGTAAGCTAATACCATATCAGAAACATCGAGGGGCTGCTGATCAAAAAATGCTCTTTCTCCATTTCTTTTATACCAACCATTCTGGCCAATTGGACAAAATTCTCCTTCTATTAACATAAGATTGCACAAGAAATCCAAGGTCTTTTTTGCAATATTCAGATATTCTTCATTTGCAGTAAGTTCATAAGCTAAGAAAAGAGATTCAGAAAGCTTGGAATTAGAATAAGTTAGATAAGGTTCGAACCATTGCCAGTCACTAGAAGATTCATGGTTATAAAGTTCTACAATCTCATCAGAAAGCTCTTTTATTATGCGAAGAACAGCCGGATTATTGCTGCTTTTATAAAAATAATATAACCCGATTATAGAAAAAGATTTAGATCTTGGTGATTCTAGATTATTTATATAATTCAAAGATTTTTCTAAAAGTTTTTTAGCCCTAAATCCAATATCTAGATCAATAGAATTATAGACAGTGAATCCTAATGCCCATATAGCTCTTCCAAAGGAATCTTCACTATGGGGGTTAGTTATTTCTTCTTCATTCTTATGATTATTCTTAAAATTACCATTTTCTTCTTGAGAATATTCTAAGAACTTGATATATGTCCTTGCTAGGTTCAAGGATAACTCAGAAATTTTATCTGATTGATATATTCTAGAGTGCAATATTGAAAAAATAAGGGCTCTTGCATTATCATCTAAAGTATAACCTGAATTTATATCTGGTGTTGAGTGATGAGAAAACTGTATCATGCCAAAATCGTCTGTAAGATTCACGATATGGGACAATTTTATTTTTGGGAATTTCTCTGTTGTTTCTTCTCTTAACTGCACTATTTTATTGAAGATCCTTAAGTATTGTATAGCTATATTAGGCCAAATCATCTTTCTAGAGAATGCATAAGCAAGCCTTTCAATCTCTTTTTTTAATTCTTGATTAGATAATAATCTATCAATTGCTTCTGTAAACAATTCAGGCCTCATAGTATCTTCTAGGACAATTCCCCTTCCTTCTGCTAAGAGCTCCCTGGCACAAACAGTAGGTGTTGCTACAACAGCTCTTCCACCATATCCTAATGCTTCTGCTAATGGGCCTGAAGAAATCTGGTTCTTATCAAGGTTAGTGCTTATATAGATATCACATGCAAGCATGTATTCTATTAATTCACTATCAGTTACATATTTATTATAGAATTTGACATTGTTACTGATCTTAAGTCTTTTCACGAGGCTAATAAGCTCATCCCTATATTTTTCTCCCTCTACTTTTCTTGCACTAGGATGAGTTTCTCCAACTATCAGGTAAAGGAGGTTAGGATATTTTTTAACTAAGGGGGGCAAGGATCTAATCATATGCTCTATTCCTTTTCCCTTACCTAATAAACCTGCAGATAATAACACAGTCTTATTTTCAAGCTTTAATTTTTTCTTATATATATCTGGACTCTGGAAAGCTATATTCTCTATTCCATGATAGACTATGTGTATTTTGTTTTTTTCTATATTATATTCATTAATTAAAATATCTCCTGCTATTTTTGCAAGGACAATTATTGCTGCAGATCTTTTAGCTATTGCTTGCACTACTCTTTTTCTTTTTTCATCTGGATTAGGCAAGACTGTATGGAAAGTGACTACAACAGGTTTATTCACAGTTTCTAAAAAAGGGATCAGGTAGTTTCCATACTCTCCGCCAAAGATTCCAAATTCATGCTGGACACACACTATCTTGATATTTTCAGCAGCATTTATTCTTTTAGAAATATCAATATAATTTTCTATATCGTTCTTATTAACCTCATGAATTACTCTATTAGAATAATTATACATATTGCCTTCATCATTAATAGCAATAACTTTTGATTTTAGTTTCGGATTGAATTTTTTGTCCATAGCTTTAGCCAGATGTTTTGTAAATGTGGCTATCCCGCACTCTTTTGGTGGAAAATTAGAAAAAAAACATGTTTTTGGATTCAATTCATCAATCAATGATTCATTCTCTTTTTTCATATCAATCTTATAAAATAAAACCTCGACGTAAATTTGTCTATTTGTGTTTTGTCAATTAACTAAAGGCGTCTTTAGTTTATAAAACTTTAGTTTCACGCAGCCTTGCGTACATATTATTTAATTTTCTTAAAATAAGATAATCTTGCTCGGTTGTGCAAGATTATCCTTGCACTTACTTGTACAAACTTGCTATGAAGCCTTATCTTGCTGACAATCCCATAAACCCTCTTAAAAGCTGA
>JAUYDD010000238.1 GCA_030704765.1 Nanobdellota archaeon
AAGGTACGCAAAAAATAATTTTGCTGGTCTTAAAAGATGTGGTTTAATTTCTGACATAAAATTAAATTAAAAATGCAAGAGATAAATAGATTATAAATATTATGTATTCTCTTTCTATATCTTTCTCCTCAACTCTTCATATTCTTCTTTGCTTATATTAATCTGCCTTAAGATCTCTCTTAATAATCCTTTGCCTAAATCTTCATTCCTATGAACAGGAACAACAGTTACTCTTCCATCAGGATGTTTGAATCTTACATGGCTACCCTTTCCATAAATTTTTTCAAAACCCAATTTTTCTAATATCCTACAAAGTTCTTTACCAGAAACAGTTATTAATTTTGTCATGCTAACTCTTTTTTGTATAAAATTTTAAATAATCTGAGGTCTTTCCACTTGAACCCTTTGAATTCCAACAAATCTCATAGGATTAACTTCTTCTTTATCTGCTTCTAAGCATACTTCAATTGCTTCTTTAATTCTCTCTAAAACTTCCTGCAATGTTTTTCCTTGAGTATAGCATCCTTTTATCTCTGGAGCTCTTGCTACATAAATTCCATCTTCATCCTGTTCTATAAATACATTAAAATCCAATATTTGTTTTTCCATATTTATTATAATAATTTAGTGCTTAAAAAATTATCTATTCTTCAGTAAGGTCTTCATTTTGAAGTACTTATTAACAATCTATTGCAATACCATTTCCCGACATCTTGACAATCCCTTTCTCCTCAATCATCTTATTTAGCGCTAATATTATCTCTTTAAGTTTAGAAATTATTTCCTCGCCAATATCTGAATTTATATTTTCCATCTTAATTAAAATCTATATGTTCCTCTAATCTTCTTGCTAAGTCTGGATTATACCTTCTAACATACCTTTGATAAACTCTTGCTTGAGCTTCACTAGATTTAGAAATTCTAAATATTCCATTAGAAAATGAAAAATTTCCAGGAGTATGATTCAGAAAATAAAAGAAAGTTGGAAATACAAATCCTGATTTTTTAAGAGATTCCTCTAAATCATTATATTCATTACATCTTTTATCTTCTTTAAATGTCTTAGGGTTAGAAAAAACAGCATTTCTAGGATATCCAAGAGATAAACCAATTTCTCTATAATCACAAGAAAAATGAGCTCTAATAAGCCTGTTTAATCTTCTTTTCGAGTTTGCACCAATAAAGCTTATTGTTAGTTTACCAGGAAATAGATTTTCTTCTAAATGAGCCAGAAGTATTTCATAACTGGCTATTTTATCATAGATATCCTGTGCTCTTGATTTATCTTTCTTAGACACTTTTCCTGATTTTTGAAAACGTAAATGAGTATGGGTATATGCAGCAGGTTTTAATCCAGCTTCAACTAAATAAAAATCAAGCTCATCTTGTGGTGTTAATGGACTTTTCATTTTAATACCTTATCAAGAACTCTTCTCCCCTTGTGTTTAATTTATTAGAAATAAGATATTTAAAAATTTATCCAGCTGATAAAAATTTATACCTTAGTAACGAACAACTTTTTGAGAAGGTCCAGGACCATCTCCGCAAGATCCAGTGCCTTTTACTCCACTGCCTTCCAGCCTCATTACTTCAGGATTTTGTTTTGCAGCACAAACTTGAATGTAAGGACCTAGTTTTGAAACAGCATTAAATAAAGGTTGTAAAACTTTCTCATCTTGAGAAACATCATCAGGAAGCCTATATTCAAAAGCATAACCAATGCAATTTAATACAGGTTGACCTTGTAAACAAGAACCTAAATCTGTGGCTAATTCTCTAAGCCTCTTGCTTTGTGAAGAATCTAATTCTGAAAAATTAATTGACTCTAAAATCCTATCAGTTAATGTTTCTTTCATTTTGAATTATCAGAACTCCTTTCCCATTAGATTATTTATATTTAGAATATATGCTTTAAAAACATTTCTACAGTTCGACTCCGGGGCGATGGTTGAGTAAAAATGTTGATTTTATCATCGATAAAATATGAAAATCCTGCCGCTGCCCGACACCTCACCATTTTGTCATCCAACCGTTTATTTGTAATCTGCCACACATTTGTGTTGTGTGTGATGCAGTGTATTTATAAGAATTGTCGGACTGGATTGGATGAATTTATTTCAATATCCAAATCTTCTTTCATAATTTTTATGATCAAAATATTCAACAATCATAGCGATAAGTACATTATCATCAGAAAAAACAGAATAAACTAATCTCCATCCATCAGGTAATGGATACCAAAGCAAATTATCAATTCCATATTTCTGAATATATACTTTAGGTATTTTCTCCTTTTTTATTCTTTCACCACAAAAAGCATTTTCCTTAAAATCAGCAATCGCTCTAAAGATTGCTTTCTTGATCCAATCATCTTCTTTTAATGAATTGAAATCTTTTTCAATTCTAACATCAGCAAATATAACATTGTCAGCTGGTTTGAATAATCTCATCAGAATTAATATCTCTTCTTATTCATAAACTTTTCTGCAAGTCTTGGATTCCAAACATATATTACATGGTCAGCTTTGTCAATGCCTATTTTGTTGTTTTCAACAAGATAACTTAAGATGACATTGAATGTTCCCCACATTGTCTTCTTTGGAAGATTATTAAAAAGTTCTGTTTTCTTAAAGTCACCGCTATGTTCTTTAATAAACTTTTCAACCATGATGACAGTATCAAGTCTTGGCATCCTAGTTATGATATCTTTAGTATTGCAGTTTAATTGACCTTGATTTTCAGTTTCCATTTTATAGATTATATCCAATATTTTATTTATCAGATGATAATATTATCAATTGATAATATATAAGCCTTTCGGTTATCCAAAGTCTATAAAATCTGAACAGAACTTTTTCTATCCGCTGCTGCCCGACGCTCACGCGGTATCGCACTTTATAGACATTAAATGGATTATTCAGAATTTTTTATCCAACCAAGATATTTTGCAGTATTTTCTAATACACTAATTAGCTGGGAGATAAACTAAATCTACGAGAATTAACAGGCATACTCTCAGATATACTTCAATCAATCTATAAACGTTTAGAACATAAGGATTTCTTTGTAAATCAAGCATAGATTTTATATGTGTTTTTCGGGTTTTAAATCCTGTGATTTATTAAAAAAGGATTAGAGAGTTATTATTTACCCTCATATGTAGTTAAATTTATGACACATTTAACTTTTATGCAAGGAACCTCTGTCCAACTTTCATGAGCTGGATTAGGTTTTTCAAATATATCTGCTTGCTCTTTTAAACGATCAAATTCCTCTTTAGTTAGTGGAAGATCGTAACGAAGCGGTCTTTCCCTGCCATTTATGCTTCCATTATCTGCTCTTATTCTTGCATAATATTCATGATGAGACCTTCCAACATCAGGATCAGGAGTATGAATCTGGACAAGAGATGCAGTTCCTGATAATCTAAGTTCTAATTCCATATTTCTAAATTGTTATGGCATATTAAAAAGATTTTTATCATCAAAAATATATAATAGATATTTAAGAATTTTCTCAAAATAACTTCTATATAAATAATTCATATCCAATAAAAAAATAATTTATATTATCCTTAGATATAATATTTTATTAAACTATATTATGATTGATTATTATAAAAAATATAGTATATCTTGACTAGTCTTGTTTCATCATAAAAAAGTGGTAAGACAAATTTATATAGTATTTGAATATCTAATTAAAGTAAAACTTGAGAGTGATAGCAATAAATTTAGAAAAAAACTATGACAAAAAAAGGTTTAAAAAAAGTTGCATTCTCTATTTTAATCTTGATTATAGTCCTGTCTTTAACTATACAGATTATCTATGCAGCTGATATTGCCTATATATACAACAAGAAGTTCAAGATAAACAATGATATTGTCAATGTATTCAAAGAGATGAACCTGACTGTTGACCTTATTCCTGAAAAAAATCTTTCTAGAGTTGATTTCTCAAAATATAAGGCTATATATGTTGGTGATGAAAGACTGACAAGCCCATCAAAAGTTCCTATAGAAAAATATTCTACAATTGTTTGTAATTATTATCATGGATATAATTGGGGGCTTACTGACGATGATGGCATCTCTAAATTAGGAAGGACTGAACCTCAAAGCATAAAGAAGAACAATTCTATTATCCAAGTATACAATAAAGCTGTATATGATGAAAGAAATGTAGCAATACCTTATTATTATCTAGCTAATGGGAACAAGGCTCCTGAGATGCTCAAAATAGCTGGAACCTATAGTGGAAACAATTATGATCTTGGAGATGTAATAAGTTATTCAAGTCCAGGCATCAGGCTTGCTAATGGAAAACTAACTTCTGGCAAATTATGTTTTTTTGGAATAGTTGAAACAAAATACTGGACAGCTGCTGCAAAACAATTATTCAAGGAATGTGTCAATTATGCTGCAACAGTTTGTTCAAGAGACAGTGATTGTCCTGCTGATACTTACAGCCTTAATTACTGCATGAATGGAAGTGTCTATAAAGACAAAAATGATTTCCAGTGCAAAAATCCTGGAACAGTGCATGCAGAATGCGCTAAAGTAACAACTCCGCAATTAGTAGAGAGTTGCTCTTTTGGATGCGCTAATGCGACCTGTCTTCCTGAATGCACTATTAATTCTGATTGCGGACCTGCTCAAAACCTGATATTATGCAATGGAAATAATCTGACAAATAGGACAACTACTTTTACATGTGTTTTAGGAAGATGCAAGAACAACACCAATGATATTTCTACTAGTTGTCCATTCATATGTTCAAACGGGAAATGTGACAATGGCACAAATGATGTATCTTTGATTGATTTTAGTGATTCAATCAATAAAATAAGGCTTGAACTATTGAATGGAACTAGGATAAAAGACAATCCAGCTGTTTTGAAATGCAACCAACAATACAAAATATTCATAGATGCAAAGAACAATGGCAATTTTTCTGAAAATATAACCTTCAATGGATCAATTGATGGACAGGCATTTTCTCATGTTCCTTTAACACTATCTCCTGGGGAAGAGAATATTATAAATAAACTATTGAACATATCACTTGACACTGGCAATTATGACCTTATTATAAATGCAATAGTAGCAAAAGATGATAATCCAAGTGATAATACAGCAAAAAGACAAGTAAATGTAATATGCCACCAATGTGAATCAAATGCTGATTGCCCAACAGGACAGGCCTGCATCAATAACACATGTTATTCAATAAGATGCTATAATAATTCTGATTGTGTTGATAATAATGCAAGTACAGAGGACATATGCATAAATCCTGGAACAATAAGTTCAAGATGCGAAAATAAACCTATAAAATGCTCTTATGATAATGATTGTGGCATCAATGGATTTTTAGGCCAGTTATCCTGTGCAGGAAACAATGTTTATGACAAATATGTAACTTATAATTGCTTGTCTCCAGGAACATCCAATAGTGTCTGCGCTAATTTAACTGAAAATAAACTTAAAGAAATATGTGCTGATAAGTGCTTGAATGGAAACTGCGTTACAATAGAATGTTATAATGACTATGATTGTGATGATAGTAATGCAAATACTCAAGATAGGTGCTTGAATCCTGGTACAGTTGAGAGTTCATGCAACCATACACTAATAAGATGCTCAAAGAATTCTGATTGTGGTGTAACAGGCCTTAATGGAAATAAGATATGTGCTGGAAAAGATGTTTTTGAAGATTTTGTCACTTACATATGCACTAATCCTGGAACAGACACAAGTTCTTGCTCATCTAATAAAATATCAGTAATCTCAAAATATTGTGATTTTGCATGCATTGATGGAAATTGCGTGGGATGCTTCAATGATCTTTCATGTGGAATAGATGGATATATTGGCAACAAATATTGCAATAATGGAGATGTATATCAAAATTTCAAGGAATTTGATTGTGTCAATCCTGGTTCAGCTAGCTCTAGCTGCACTTCAAGTGTCTCTCCTAAATTAGTGCAGGATTGTACTGGAACATGTTCTAATGGCCAGTGCAAAGATGTAAGATGCAGGAATGACTATGATTGTGATGATGCTAATTCCTCAACGTATGATGAATGCAACCATGCTGGAACAGGATCAAGTTATTGCACTAACACTCCTGTAAATTGCGTAAATAATAATGATTGCGGTATAACAGGATATTTTGGAAGTGAGTTCTGCCAAGGAAATGACGTATACAAGAACTATCAGACTTCAACATGCGAAAATCCAGGAACAAAAAACAGCTATTGCTATATTGTATTTGGCCCTAAATTAATACAAGATTGTCTTGGAATATGTTCTAATGGCGCTTGCTTAAATACAATAGCATGCAATTTTAAAGAGAATTGCGGTATAGATGGTTATATAGGCAATCCATTCTGTTCTTCTGGTAATATATTCCAGAATTTCCTTTCTTTTACATGCCATAATCAGGGACAATACAATAGTTATTGCTCTAATTCAACAGATTCTCAATTAAAACAGATATGCAATTTAGGATGCTCTAATGGTTTATGCATACAAAGCAGTTGTATTGATAATGACCATGATAATTATGATACATGCAGTCCAGGACAGCCTGGTGATGATGGAAAGCCAGTTGATTGCAATGATAACATGCATCATGTCCATCCTAATGCAGCTGAAATATGCAATGGAATAGA
>JAUYDD010000100.1 GCA_030704765.1 Nanobdellota archaeon
AACTAACATCCACATGTCAAGAACCATGGAATAAATTCCATGGCCTGTTTGGTTCTTGAGCACCCCCAAAATTATTTTTGCTTTCTACATATTAAAATAAGTAAGGTACGCAAAAAATAATTTTGCTGGTCTTAAAAGATGAGGTTTTCAATTTCCGACATAAATTAAATTAGAATCTATATTTTTGACTATATATATCCTTTAAAATAAAGTAATTATATTTTAAAAAGGGTGGAAACTAAGTAAAAATGGGGTTATTATCAATATTTAAAAAAACAAATAATCTATATTATCCGGGATGCTATAGTTATTTTAAACATAAAGAATTTTTTGATAATTATAAAAAGATATTTTCAAGATTAGGTATTGATTTTAAGACAATATCCAAAAAAGTATGTTGCGGACTTCCTGCACTTGAAACTGGGTATGATTCTGAAGCACGAAAACTAGCTAGAAGGAATTTTGAGATAATGAAAGAAGAAGGAATAACCAGCATTATAACAAATTCTCCTTGTTGCTATAAGATGTTTTTACAGGACTATCCGAAGCTTCTTCCGGATTGGAATATTGAAGTTAAGAACATATGGAAAATCCTATATGAAAAACTCTATGAAATCAAGGATCATATAAAAAATAGATGTAATGGAAGTGTCGCTTATCAGGATTCTTGTTATCTGGGCAGATATTGCAATATCTATGATGAACCTCGGCTGATTTTAGAGTTGTTAGGATATAATATAAAAGAAATGTATGATACAAGAGAAAACTCAATATGCTGCGGAAGTTGCGGAGGCCTTGTCTATACTAATTCAGAATTAGCAGATGAAATTGCAAGAGAAAGAATAATGCAAGCAAGAAGAGCGGGAGTATACAAGATAATAGCATCATCAGTAGGGGACTATGATATATTAAAGAAAAACAGCAAAGGCCTTGGAGTTGAGATATTAGAACTATCAGAAGTAATAGCATTTGCTTTAGGATTAAAAATAGAAGGTTCTTCTTATGCCTATAATGAAGAATCTATTAAAGAAGAATTGGAAGATGTTAATCAAGATGAAGCTGAACAATTCATAAAAATTAAGGATGATGATACAAATAGAATATTGAAAGAGGCTAAAGAAAACATGAGGTTTCTTGAAGAAATAGAATAAGAGGAATATGACAAATAAAAAAGAATTGATATGCTATAGTACTGATGCGTCAAGGATAAATGGAAGAGCTGAAAAAGTTTTGTTTCCAAAAACAATAAAAGAAGTCCAGGAAATAATAAAGCTAACAAATTTTGATTTAGTTCCAAGAGGAGCTGGAACAAATTTTGTAGGAAGCACTGTGCCTAGAGATTCTTTAGTTGTTGATATGTCTAAGATGAACAAGACTTATGATTTTAATATTAATAAAAGGACTTTAATTGTAGAAGCTGGAATAACATTAAAAGAACTCAATGAAAAACTCAAAATAAAAGGTTATGAATTTCCAATTGACCTCACTAATGATGGTATTTCCACAATTGGGGGAATGATAGCTACAAATGCTTCAGGAAGGTCTGCGATGAAATACGGAAGTGTAAGGGATTGGCTTGAAGAAGTTGATTTTGTGAATGGCAGAGGAGAACTCATAAAAACAAGTAAAGCTGACCTAATGGATGTATGTGGAATGGAAGGTATAACTGGAATAATAGTCCAAGCAAAATTAAGATTATCTCCAATAATAGAGAGAAGTGTTTCAATATACCAGACTGATAAGATGGAAGATTTGATCTCTGTCGCAAGAAGATTAAAATCAGAAAAAGATGTTGTAATGCTTGAATTTTTTCCACCTTATGTTTCAGAGCTTCTTGGACTTCCTAAAAAATATAACTTATTCATTGAATTTGATTCAGATAGGGGAAAAATAAGTGGAAATGATTTTTTAGAATTATCAAAAAAAAGAGAAAAATTATTTTATTCTTTAGCATCATTAGGATATTATAATGTTGAAGATCCTAAGCTATTCTTTGATAAGTTCATGGAGTTCATGATATATTTAAAAGAAAATAGAATACCTTATGTTGGTTATCCTGGCGCCGGCTTTATAGAACCTTTTTTTAAAGATAATGAGAAGCATAAAAGAGATATGACCTATAGCATGATAAAAAAGACCCAAGGAAAACTAGCAAAATTCGGGCATGGTATATTAAAACGGAATTTTATTGATTCATTTGAAAGAAGAGTTATTGAAAGAGTCAAACAAAGATTAGATCCTAATGGAAAAATGAATAAAGGTAAAATTATAGAAGAGTTTAATCCTGTAACAAAAAGAAGAGAAGATGGCCTTGAAAAAACAAGACCTCTTGTTACATATTCAAAAAAAGAAGAACCATCGACTATAATTATATCTAAACAAAAAGAACCTGTTTCTACTATCATGAATTATAAATCAGAACCTTTAAAAACCATAATCCAAAAACCTATTGAAGAACCTCATGAAAGGCAAATACGTGATATTATTGATAAAAAAGAAGTCGTAGAACCTATTAGTGATAATATTATCACCAAGACTCCTCAAGAAAAACTAGAGGAATTAATTGAAGAAGCAAAAAAATTAGAAGAAAAAAAGATCAAAATGAATATTATTGATAATGAGAGGCCTATTATATTGGTTTCAAAAAATAATAATGAACTAAAAGAAAGATTGAAAGATTATGAAGATACTTATGAATCAGAACTTTCTCAAGACAAGATGAAAGAAGTAGAGAAGATAGCTAAAAACATTCCAAAAGAGATTGCGAGAGAATCGATTCTTTCTGAAAGGCAGAAGCAAAAAATAGATTATAAAGATATAAGGAACATAATGACAAACCAATATAAATCTGATGCTATGAATGTGGCTGAAAAGACTAAAGAGGTTCCAAAACCAATTGATAATAAAGATAGCGATGATGATATAATAAACAGGATATTATCAGGCAGGTTTAAAAAACAAGAAGGAAGCGATAAGAATGACAGCTGAGAATTTTAATGCTAAAGAAGAAATAAAAGAGATTGTAGAAGGTTGCATAAAATGTGGTTTATGCAGGAGCATATGCCCTGTACTTAGAGTCTTAAGAGAAGAAAATTATTCACCAAGAGGAAAAGCAATAATGCTTGAGAATGATATTATCGAGAAGATAATTTATGAATGCACATTGTGCAAAGGTTGTGAGATAAAATGCCCTGTAAACCTGAAATTATGCAATGCATTCATAAATGCAAGGATGATACTAGTCAATCAGAAAAAAGAGATACCTGAAATAAAAGAATTAATAAAGAACCTGAATAAGAGTGGAAATATATTTGGAGTAGTTGAGAGTGAAGAGTGAAACTTGGATTTAATATCATCATCATAAAAATTTTAATTTTTTCTAGAATTTATATAGAGTTTATTATAAAAGAATCTTAAATGGCTTTTAGCAGAAATAGGGAAATAGAAAATAATCTCTTAATCTTTCATTTCAATCTTTATTGTAACATTTCTAGGAATATATAATCTCATAATTGCATGAAGAACCCTGTCATCTGACGGGATGTCAATGACTCTTGAATGAATCCTCATCTCGAAATTATCAAAAGTGGCTGTACCATTGCCACATGGAGATTTTCTTGTTGTAATCTTTAATTTTTTAGTAGGAAGAGGTATTGGGCCTGAAATAGGTATTCCAGCTTTTGATGAAATTTCTTTAATCTGGTCACAAATCTTGTTCAAATCTTCAATCTTCATACTTCTTAATTTTATTCTTACTTTTGACATTTTCTATTAGGAGTTATTTATCTATGATAATGATTATTAAATAAGGAGATTTAAAAAGGTTTGCGTGAGCTGGAATCTTGATTAAATTTATATTCTTTAATTATTTATTATAAAAATGAGATTTATAAAAAGAGTGATGTTATTATTAATAATAATTTTAGTTTTAGCATTTCTTTCAATATATTGGAATGAAATCAATAATTTAATAACAGGAAAGGTTGTTGATGATACTTCAAATGGATATCAATATGAAGAAGCTGTATTAACAAGAGTAGTTGACGGTGATACAATAAAAGTAAATATAAATGAAACAGAGGAGACAATCAGGCTTTTAGGAATCAACACTCCTGAAAAAGGAAAAGCTTTTTCAAATGAAGCTAAAAATTTTTTAAAACAATTTGAAAATGAAAATATAAAGTTGTTAAGGGATAAAGAAGATATAGACAGATATAAACGGAAATTAAGGTATGTTCTTTACAATGATAGGCTATTAAATGTAGAGATTCTTGAGAACGGATATGCAACTTCTTTTATGCTTGATGAGTTAAAGTTTAAGGATAAATTTGTCAGTGCTGAAAAATATGCCAAAGACAATGAAAAAACTTTATGGAAAAAAAGCAAGGATGTTTGCAGTGATTGCATTGAGTTAATAGAACTAAATCCTGAAGAAGATTATTTTATTATTGAAAACTCATGCAATCATGATTGTTCTCTAATCAACTGGAGTGTAAAAGATGATGCAAATCATTTTTTTAATATAGAATCATTAAAAGCTAAACATTCCAAGACCTATAAATCAGATAAAGAAGTATGGAATGATGATAAAGACAGGTTTTTTTTAAGAGATAATAAAGGTGAACTGGTTGTGTTTTATGAGTATTCTTAATACTCTTTATAATTTTTTTCAAGATAAAATTTTATTGGCAATAATGAGCCAATCAAAAACATAGACCATCCTATCAAACTTAATGCTATTAATAAAAGGTTCCATAAGAAAAAAGATATGATTAGCATTCCAGCCCACATTGTTATTCCTGAAAGGAAAAGTATTAACCAAGCCATTTTATCTTTTCTTTTTATAATGAAGTAGGACATGAAGATTATTGTAAGGCCATAAGATATCAATAATAATCCTACTAATGCATTGAATAGATAAAATATCTGAGCTACATTGGAGCTATATCTAGTGAAAAATCCCCATAATTGAGTTATAGAATTGAAATTGAGTTTCATATTAAGTTTCATGAAAATCAAGAAAAACAATCCTAAAATAACTGTATAAATTCCATTATATAATGTGATTCTTGCTCCTAATTTGACTCTTTGTATGTTCATATTGATAAAATATAACAATAACTTATATATAAAAATTTGTGGTAATGAAAATTATGATATAAATGTTTATTAATATCGGATTTTTGATATTAAGATGGTGAAGCTTGATTTTGAAAGAATAAGTAAGGAGAGAGAAAAAGAATACGAAGCACAGCAAATTGCAAGACAAGAATGCATCTCTTCAGGAAGCCATATAGGAAATCAATTAAAAGTTTTACCTTATCATGCTTCAGGCCAAGGTTATTTTTATCTTACGCAATGTTCTCATTGTAATCAACAATATGAAAGACAGATGAACAAATCTGAGGAAGAAGAATTTGAGAGAAGCATGAGAAACATAAAGATTTTGTCTGGGTTAGAACATGCTTTTGCTTAATTTTTCTTAATCACTTTATACACCTCATCACCTTTTCTGCATTTAGGCAGGATTATTCCTATGTTATCGCCTTTTCTTGCTTCTGATATAGCTTTATGCTCTATTTGCATGGATTCTACTTTATGTCTTAATAATCCTGTTGTCTTACCAATTATATAGACTTCATCATTTATTTTCAGTTTTCCTGTGTTTAGTTTCAAGATAGCAACATTAATTTTATCATAATAATGACTAATTTTTCCTAAGAATTCTTTTTTTTCTTTTGCTGAACTATTTTCTGTTTTTGAAAAATCATCATTAGTTGGTAAACCAAGATAAAAACCAGAGGAAAATCCTTTGTTATAAACTTTATTCAGTTCTTCTAAAAGTTCATTTATTCTTGTTTCTGACAGTTTATTGTCTATTGCTTCTCTATAGACTTTTGTTACAGTATAAACATATTCAGGCTCTTTATTCCTTCCTTCTATTTTAAATGCAATTGCACCAGATTTTTTTATTTTTTCAATAAAGGGCAAGGTGCAAAGATCTTTTGCTGAAAAAATATAATTATTTTCTATTTTTAATTCATTTCCTTCAACATCCTTTACAGTGTAAGCTCTTCTGCAAGGATGAATGCATTTCCCCCTATTAGCTGATTCATTGAACAAGAACTGGCTTGTAAAGCATCTTCCTGAAATAGATACGCACATAGCACCATGACCAAATATTTCTATTGGAATTATTCTTGAAATATTTTTTATTTGATTGAGATTAAGCTCTCGTGCTAATACAATTCTTTTAGCACCAAGTTTCTTGAAAAATTTAGCTGACTCTATATTAGAAACAGACATTTGAGTAGAAACATGGAATGGAATTTTATATTTTTTGCAAAGCATCATAACAGAAATATCAGAGCAGATTATAGCATCAACATATGGCTTAACTAATTTAACAACTTTCTCTATTCGAGAAAGTTCATTATCAAATATTATTGTGTTTAAAGTTAAATACTTCTTAACCTTATTTTCATTGCATAGTTTATTTATTTTTGGCAAATCAGAAATTTTAAAATTCTTTGCTCTTATCCGCATATTAAATTCTTTTAGACCAAAATAAATAGCATCTGCACCTGCATCTATTGCTGCTTTTAGGCATTCAAAATCACCTGCTGGTGCTAGGAGTTCTATTTTTTTACGAACTTTCATATTTATTTTTTTATTCTTCATAAATATAAAAGAATTATGAAATTTTTAAAGCTGTTGTTTATTTTGTTAGATGATTATTTTTACCAATTAGCATCTCCGACTTTTCCAATTCCTGCAGAAGTATTTCCTTCATAATGGTCTAAGACCTGGCTAGCTTTTTCTAATTTTCCATAGACAACTCTTTGCGCTTGTATTCTTGAAACTACGCGTCTTGGATTTTCAGAAAAAGTTGTTGGAATATTAACCCGATAATCCCAGTCACATTGTTTTTTATCAGGAGCCCTGTATCTTGCAGCCCATGCATCAAAAGAATATTGTCCTGGTTTATTAATCTGAATATCAAAGGTAATTCCTGTTGTTCTATACTCAAAAATATTCCTTTGCATTGTTTCATGCCTTGTTATTTTAACATCTTCACCAAATAATTGATAAGTGGTTTCACAAGTTTTTGGTGGATGATATTTCCTGTCTAATTCATCTCCAATGCCTAATAATGTAGCGCTTCCTATCCCAATCCCTAAAAAAATCATAATATTTCTTATTCTAAAAATTGGCTTTAATATTACGTCATCTATGTCTTTTAATGTTTCATTATCCATTTTATATATAATATACTTAAATATAAAAAGGTTTTTATTTTATAGATTTTATGAATGTAAAAGAATTAGAAGGTTTATTAAGCTGGTTGTTCTTGTAAAACTTTTTCTTGTCTTGTTATAAAGTCTGGTTCTCCTGTTAAAACAAAATGGTTTATAGCATCGAGATTAACCATTTCCTCTAAAGCCAAATATCCTGTAGATTCTGATCTTAATCTAAATCCTAATCCAAATAAAAAAGGAGTTACAGTTATTTAATTAATGTCAGAAATTAAACCACATCTTTTAAGACCAGCAAAATTATTTTTTGCGTACCTTACTTATTTTAATATGTAGAAAGCAAAAATAATTTTGGGGGTGCTCAAGAACCAAACACGCCATGGAATTTATTCCATGGT
>JAUYDD010000113.1 GCA_030704765.1 Nanobdellota archaeon
AAAATTGGCTTTTTTTAAAATATCCTGTTCATATTATAGGTCCAACTGGTTGTGGTAAAACTTTACTTTCATTGCAGATAGCTAAAGAGTTTGGCAGGCCAGTAGTTTGGATGAATGGAGATGAAAGTGTAACAACAACAGACCTAATTGGAGGTTATTCACAAGTAGAAACAACTTCAATTAGAGATAAATATATTCATAATGTTTTCAAAGATAAAGATATAGTAAAAGCAGATTGGGTGGACAATCCTTTAACTCTTGCTTGTAAATATGGTTATACTTTAATTTATAATGAATTCAGTAGGTCTAAGCCAGCAGCAAATAATGTTTTACTTTCTATTTTTAGTGAAGGGATTCTTGAATTGCCAACGCAATTCGGAGAAGAAAGGTATGTTAAGGTTCATCCTGATTTCAGGGCTATTTTTACATCAAACCCAATAGAATACGCAGGCATTCATAGACCACAAGACGCCTTACTTGATAGAATGATTAGTATTTTCATGGATCATTATGATAAAGAAACAGAGAAAAAAATAATTATGGCACAATCAAAAATCAAAGAAAAAGATGCAGATTTGATTGTTGATTTAATAAGAAAACTTAGAGCAAAATTACCAGAAACCGAGGAAATAGGTCTAAGACCAGGAATAATGCTAGCACAAGCATTAGAACAAAGTAAAAATATTGACGAGACAGCTATAAAACAGCTTCTGCCAGACATCCTTAATTCTAAGATAAGATATATGAAAGATTCAAATAAAAAATTCAAATTATAAATGGAATATATGATGATAAATGAAAAAAGGATGGATGAAGAAGATATAGAAAAAGAGGGGGGAAAAGATGGAAATTGAAGATATACAAAAAAAACTATTTTTAATAGCAAAAGAATTGTTTAAGAAAGAGCCAGAATCTATTTCAGCTATTGAAAAAAGTGAACATGGATGGAAAGTGCAAATGGAAGTTTTGGAAAGAAAAGCTATCCCTGATAAATTTGATCTGTTAAAAATATTTGAATTCACACTTGATGCTAATGGCAAGGTTCTTGGCTTTAAACAAATAAAAAAAATACAAAGAGGGGATACAGAATAAAATGGATATAAATGAGATAATTGGTTTAACAAAACACAGCTTGCATTTATGCGACAATACTAATTTTAAAGAAATAATATTCACTTATCTCCTTGATTATGATGTTTTAATCACAGAAAATACAGAATTCTGGAAAGAGGAATTCAGTAAAAACAAGATTAATGCAAAAATAAAAAAACCAAATTCCAAATTAGAAAAATCGGAAAAAGTAGTTGTTGATGGCTCGTCTCTTAAAAATAATTTTTTAAAATATGAAAAAAAATTAGGAAAACTATCCCAAGTTGTATGTGTTTATAATTTAAACAGCCTAGATTCTTCAATAATAAAAGAACTAGTTGCATCTCATGACAAAATGATATTATCTGTTAACGATATAAGAATGCTTTCTAACAAGAATTTTGATGAAGGAAAAAGATTAGAAGGTCTTGATCCAAAAATTGCAGAAAGATTAGTTAAAAAAGAATTAAAAAATATCTTACTTGGGATATTATTAAGAAAACCTATGTATGGGACAGAGTTAGTCAAAAAAGTATATATTAAATTTGGAGTCTTTATTTCTCCAGGAATGATTTATCCTGCATTGCATGAACTTAAAAAAGAAGGTTTATTAAAATACGAGTATAAATTAAAAAATAAAATTTATAGTGTAATTCAAAAAGAACAAACAAAAATCTTGCTTGATGAACATACAAAAATAAATTCTTTAATATCTCAATCTTTACAAACATAAAATGGAAACTTTAAAAGCACAAGAATCAGAAAATTGTCAAGAACAAAACAATTTTGATAACACCCAAATAGAAGATTATGGTAGATATCGATATTTGTATGTTTATGGGATTATCTCACTCAAGGATTTAAAATCACAAAATCACAAAAATCAAAGATTTTCTGGGGATTCTAAAGAAATTTTCAAGGAATCAAAGACTTCTAAGTCTAAAAAATCTGAACTGAAAGAAGATTTTCTTGGACATAATTTTAATGGACTAAGAGAAAAACCAATAACGATTATTCCTTATAAGGATATTGGAGTTTTGGTAAGTAAATATCCTTTTTTAAATCCTATTTTAAATGACAAAGAGGCCATGGAGCATGCCGACATTTTAAAAAAGATAGCAAAAAAAACTACAAGCATCCCTATGGCTTTCGGAAATGTATTTAACGACGAAAAAATATTAGAATCGGTTCTAAAAAAGTCTTATAATGTAATAAAAGAAAGTTTAGAGAAAATAAAAAATAAAATAGAGCTTGGTGTAAAAGTGATAAAAAATAATGAAGAAAATATGATAACAAACGAAGGTAAAATTACAATAGAGATTTTAAATTCCTTAAATAATCTGTCCGTAACAAATGTGCAAGGAGAAAACTTTAGTGAAAGATTGTTACTAAACCATTCTTTCCTAGTAGAAAAAGACAATTTTCCTAAATTCTCAAATGCTATAGCAAATTTAGAAAAAAAATACAAACAATTTAAGTTTATTTATACAGGACCCTGGCCGCCATACTCCTTTGTTAATATACATGTAAGAGGACAAAAATGATACTGATAGATGATTTGATATTAAGAGCAGCAGGGATTTCATTAAAACCCTTTGATTTAATATGGATTATGGAACTAATGAATGATTGTGCATTAAAAGAAAAATATGATTTTAAAAAAATTACTAATCAGATGAAAGAAAATAACTTACTTTTTGAAATAAAAGAAATAAGTAAAGAAGAATATGATGAAAAAAAAGATCTATTAACAGAAAGATTGATAAAAGCAAAACAAATACTGGAAAATTTATCAGAATATCAAATTAGGGAGATAGGATAAAATGGAAGGATTGCACAAAGAAAATACATTATTAGATGTTATAGACAGAATATTAGATAAGGGTATAGTAATAAATGCAGACATAACTGTAAGTTTAGTCGGAATAGAATTACTTGGAATAAAGATAAGAGCAGCTTTAGCTAGTTTTGAGACCGCAGCAAAATTTGGATTAGCATTTCCATCTGGGACTGATTATAATACTCCTGCATGGAAAACCATAAGGGAAAATAATGAAGAGCCTATCCCCCCTAAATTGGAAAAAGAAATTTTTGAAGAGAATAAAAAAATAAGGAAGAAAAATGAAAGCTATAATTAAAGATGTAAAATTAAGGAGTGTATTTGACTTATGGGCGAGAAAGCCACAGGGCTTGAGCCTTGCAGATACAGACGCTATTGTTCTTACAATAAAGGCAAATAGCAAAACAATAAGCGAAACATTCTATTGCAGAATAACTGCTAATGGAACTCTTGCAACTGCTGGGGCAAACAAATTAAGCCTAAGAAAACAAAAAACTCTTCAAGCATTTATAAATAAATATATTAGTAAGGAAAAAAATTATAATATCAGAGAAAGAATTAATGAATGGAAAGGAAGAACAATAGAGTTAATAAAATGTAAAGGAGAGGAGATTATAGAATTATGAAAATTTTTAAGAAGATCAAAAAAGGAGTAAGAAAAAAATGGTAGACTCAATAGGAAAGATGTCTATGGGAAGAAGTGCTATGGGTGGAAGAAAAAGAAAGAGTGTTAAAGCTAAAATAATCAAGAGAATCGAGCAGTGGAGAGACAAAGCAAGAATAAATATAATAGAACAAAGAAGAAGATACAAAGCAAAAGTTGAAAGAAATGAAAGGCAAATGGCAGAGAAAAAAGAGTCTTGGGAAAAAAGTCTTAATCCAAGTGCTTTTTCTTTAATGTCAAAATCTAGA
>JAUYDD010000173.1 GCA_030704765.1 Nanobdellota archaeon
ATCAAAAAAACAATGGGCCACCCACACCTAAAGGTGTGGGTTTGTCACAGGCCCTTGTTTTTAGGATGCTCGAGAATCGAAAACTGTAACATTTGCTACGACCTCACGATAAATCATGAGGTTTTCGATTCTCGACATAAGAGATTTATTATCTACATTCATCAAAAATATCTTCTAAATCTTTTACATCTCTATAAAAAATAAAATTTGCATTAACTAATAAACTAATGATTTACCTCAATAATCTCTTTTATATAGTCAATTCACCCTATAATTTTCCCAAAAATTTAACCACATTAAAGCTTTATCTAAATAATGATCATCGCATTCCTGCCAATAACTAGTTATATAAACACAATCTTTTAGATGATTTTTTGCACAGTACACAAACATAAAAGCATCCATTTTAGAAAACTCTTGTTTTACATCTAAATCATTTGTATAAAGCTCTTTAATAACCTCTTCATCTAAACTAAGATTAACCATTAAATTTAAAGTTAATAAGAGTATTTAAGATTTTTGAAAAACCTTTTATGCAGTGCTATATCCACTCTCTTTCTTTGAACTAACAATGTTCATTAATTCTTTTTCTAGCTCCTCTACAGAAACAGTTTTTCCATATTTCTTTTTGATTTCAGAAACTGATTCTTTAACTAGTTCTTTCATTGCTTTTTCTTGCAATTCTTTTCTTTCTTTTATAGCTGCTTGAGCAGCAGCAAGTCTAGCTATAGGAACTCTGAAAGGTGAACATGAAACATAAGTAAGTCCAATTTTATGGCAAAATTCAATTGTTTCAGGATCTCCTCCATGTTCACCACAGATGCCTAATTTTATATGTTTTCTTACACTCTTTGCTTTTTGTATTGCTATTTTCATAAGTTCACCCACTCCTTCTTGATCCAAAGATTCGAAGGGATCTCTTTTATATATCCCAAGCTCTACATATTGCTTTAAGAATTTAGCAGAATCATCCCTGGAAAAACCACATCCCATCTGAGTCAAATCATTAGTGCCAAAAGAAAAGAATTCAGCTTCATTAGCAAGTTTGTCAGCTGTTATCGCACCTCTTGGAACCTCTATCATTGTTCCTATTTTAAAATCTATATTAACATTATTTTCTTTCATGACTTTTGCAGCAACATCTCTTACTATTTTCAACTGATGTTCAAATTCTTTAACATCTCCAACTAAAGGAATCATTATTTCTAGAGCAACATTCTTTCCTTCTTTAATAATATCACTAGCTGCTTCAAAAACAGCTCTTGTTTGCATTTCTGTTATTTCTGGATATGCTATACCTAATCTGCATCCTCTATGGCCAAGCATTGGATTGAATTCATGGAGTTCAGCTATTTTTTCTTTTAATCTTTCAACAGAAACATTCATTTCCCTTGCTATTTCAATTATATCTCTTTCTTCATGAGGCAAGAATTCATGTAAAGGAGGGTCTAAGAACCTTATTGTAACAGGCATTCCTTTCATTATATCAAATAAAGCCTTGAAATCTCCTTTTTGCATTGGTAAAAGTTTTGCTAATGCTTTTTCTCTTTCTATCCTTGTCTCAGCTAATATCATCTCTCTAACAGCTTTTATTCTAGATTCTTCAAAAAACATATGCTCTGTCCTGCATAATCCTATTCCTTCTGCACCAAAATTAAATGCAGTCTCTGCATCTTTTGGAGTATCTGCATTCGTCCTTACTCCGAGCTTTCTTGTCTTATCAGCCCATTCCATTAATTCCCAAAAATTGCCAGACATAGAAGGTTCAACTAGATTCAAGCTGCCAAAAAAAACTTCTCCTGTACTTCCATCTAAACTAACCATGTCTCCTTCTTTTAATCTAATACCAGCTACATCAAGAGTTTTATTATGTTCATCAATAGAAAGTTCAGACACGCCTGCAACACAGCATTTTCCCATACCTCTTGCAACAACTGCAGCATGGCTTGTCATACCACCTCTTGCAGTCAGGATTCCTTGGCTAGAGTGCATTCCTTCAATATCTTCTGGACTTGTCTCTAATCTGACTAATATTACTTTTTCTCCTCTTTCATTAGCTGAATAAGCATCTTCTGCATTGAAAACTATTTTTCCAACAGCAGCACCCGGGCTAGCAGGAAGCCCTTTTGCTAATATTCTAGCTGTTTTTTTAGAATTAGAATCAATTTGCTTATGCAATAATTGATTCAAAGAACTTGCATCCACCCTTAATAAAGCAGTATCCCTATCAATCAGCTCTTCATCAACCATTTCAACAGCTATTCTTACAGCAGCATTCGCAGTTCTTTTTCCATTTCTTGTCTGCAGGATATATAATTTTCCTTTTTCAATTGTAAACTCAATATCTTGCATATCTTTATAATGCTCTTCTAAAAGTTTTCTTATATCAATCAATTGATTATATGCATGAGGCATTATGTTATAAAGTTCCTCTATTTTTCTAGGGGTCCTTATGCCTGAAACTACATCTTCTCCTTGAGCATTCATCAAGAATTCTCCATAGAACTTATTTTCTCCTGTTGAAGGATTTCTTGTAAAACAGACCCCTGTTCCAGAATCTTCACTCATATTTCCAAAGACCATAGACTGGATATTTACAGCTGTTCCCAATAAACCATGGATATTGTTTAATCTTCTATAAGTTATAGCCCTATCATTCATCCAAGAACTAAATACTGCGTTAATAGATAAATCAAGTTGCTCTAAAACATTATCAGGAAAAAACCTGCCGGTTTTAATTTCAATCAATTGTTTGTACATCTCTACTATGTTCTTAAGATCAAAAATAGTCAGCTCATTATCAAATTTTATTCTTCTTTCATTTTTTACTCTTTGAAGTATTTCTTCAAATAATTTATGTTCAACTCCCATTACAACATTTCCAAACATCTGGATGAATCTTCTATAAGAATCATATGCAAATCTTTCATTTCCTGTCTTTAATGCAATTCCTTTTACACTATCTTCATTCAATCCCAGATTGAGAATCGTATCCATCATTCCAGGCATAGAACTAGCAGCTCCACTCCTGACAGAGACAAGTAAAGGATCATTCTTGTCACCAAGTTTTTTTCCCATGTCTCTTTCTAATTCTCTTAAATTATCGAGTATCTGCTGTTTTATTTCATCACTTAATCTTTTATTATTTTTATAAAAAAAATCACAAGCAGTTGTTGCAATAGTAAAACCAGGTGGTACAGGCAATCCAATAGAAGTCATTTCAGCAAGATTAGCACCTTTTCCTCCAAGAGTCTCTTTCATATCTTTATTTCCCTCTTTAAAAGAATAAACAAATTTTTCTGCCATATTAACCCCTAACTTCTTTCCACATTTTATTAACCCTCAAATATCTCAATTTTTCATCATATTGGTCATCTTGAGGAGTGTAGGCTCCAGTTTTACGGCAACAACTGCAGAGATTTATGCCATCTCCCTCAATTCCAACATGTTCTGATAAGCTCCTCCACCATCTTATCTTATCTGTTGCTCGAGGCTCATGATATGTTGGCGGCTCATCATCCTCAGGATTATAATCAACTGAAGTTAATTCTTGCTGTTGCAAAAACTCATACTCTTTCCCTCTGTCACTATCAAAAGCTCCTGAATGAACCATTACTTGAACAGAAGAGTCCCTTACAATCTTTACACCGACTCTTTTGCCAACTAGGCTTTCTAATTCAATTCCGCTCTCTGGTACAAAATATCTAACTATTTTCATTTTCTATATTTTTATTAGAATAAATTAAAACCAGAAATTAATTTATAAATATAGTTGAATAAAAAAGTATATATTGTGTTGAAATGATTAAAGCATAATATTTACTAGATTTTTATAAAACAGCAGATTTTTAAAATCAAAAAAACAATGGGCCACCACACCCTAAAGGTTTTTTGCCACAGCTAAAAAATCGCCTGCTGGCGAGTGTGGTTTGATTGGCCCTTGTTTTTAGGATGCATGAAAATTCTTTCAGAAGAATTTTCTGCACAGAAA
>JAUYDD010000190.1 GCA_030704765.1 Nanobdellota archaeon
CAATTCTCGAGCACAAGAAAATTCTTTCAGATGAATTTTCTGTGCAGAAAAAACTTTTATGGTTTTTTCTTGCATCCTAAAAATTTCCGAATCAGAAAAATCGCCGATCAAACTCCATCCTTCAGGATGGAGTAGGCGATTTTTCAGGAAATTTTTTTGATTATAGCCAATAAAAACAAGTCAGGTTATTCGTACAAGAGAAAATAAACTATTCATCAGTTTTATTAACTGGATAAACTGTTAAGCTAACAAAAATTCTTTGGAAAAATAATCCTCGACGAAGTCAGGTTATTTTTTCATTAATAGCTTCAGAAAGCTAAGTAGATTCAAGTCATGAAATAATTTATATATTAGATTTATATCTGATAATCATGAAAAAGAACACATTGATTGTTATTATTTGTTTTATAATATTGATAATAATAATTGGAATTTGCTATTATTACGGATATACTAAAAGATACAGTGATCCTGACCAGATTATAGGCGGTGATGAAGATAGTCATGGATGCTTAATAGGTGCTGGATATTCTTATAATGAAACAATTGGAGCATGTGTGAGAGAATGGGAATTAAAATCAGAAGATGGAGTGAGAAAAGCTGCAAAGATTGCTGTTGCACCTTTGAGTTTCCCTGTAACTGTTGTTAAAGTCAATTCTGCAAACTGCATTGGATGTTTTTATATAAAACTTCAAAGAAATGATAATTCTAATATAATTGAAATTATGCTAGATAATTGGACTATAAGAGATAATAATCAGGATAAAAACAAAGTCTATTGCAGAGCTGAACAAAGGAACTATGATATCTGCGCGATGGATTATAATCCTGTTTGCGGTTGGTACAATAATGAGATAAGATGCATTAAATATCCATGTGCTAAGACTTATTCAAATGCATGCTCTGCATGCATTGATAAGAATGTAGAATATTATACACCTGATGAATGTCCTAAATAAACAGGCTATATAATGTAATTAAGGTAGTTAATTTTTAACAATCATGATTTTTGTAATTATAGTAATTTAAATTAATAATAGAAAGATTAATCTAAATATGTGAAGATATAAATTATAGCTCTATTACTTCTGTTCTATACATCAATATCATATCAGGTATCTTATTAAACCAAGGAATTGGGATACTGGAGATATTTTTTTCTAAAATCTTTTTTGGAATATTCAATTTATTTATTAATTCTTTTGCTTGTTTTTTAGTAAGAGGTTGATTTTTTCTCTCATGATTATATTCTATAAATAAGCTTCTTAATGCATTTTTTAATTTTATATCTTGCATATCATACAAGGATTTTATAAGATATTCTTTATCTGTCTCTGTTTTCTTTTTTGTTATTTTTATAATTTCTGAATCAATCCTTGGAATAGGTGAAAAATACTCTTTTTTTATTTCTTTGATATTTTTAAATTCAAAAAATGAAGAGAATATTGGATTTTTTTCCATGTTCTCTAGAAAATATTTTGGAACTGCTAAAACTATCAAGTCTATATTGTCCATACTTATCATAATATGCAGCAAAGGTTCTAGAATATTATAAGGAGGGCTTGAAATTATCTTATTGAATGAATCAGGATTTTTTAAAATGTATTTTTTCGCATCTTGGAATATAAGATCTATATTTTCAGGAAGACCTGTTAGAGAATCTTTCAAAGATTCATCTTTTTCAATTGCAATCACTTTTTTTACATGTTTTGCTAATTCTCTTGTCAAGCCCCCTTTTCCAGGGCCTATTTCTAGGACAATATCCTGTTTTTTCAACTCTCCTGCTTTTATTATATCATTTATTATCTCTTTTTTAATAATAAAAAATTGATTCAGCGTGTTTAGGTCTTGAGATTCCATATGGAAATGAGCATATTTCATATTTATAGTAAATAAAATAATAATGAGTTTTTAGATATATTGCATTATTATGATTTGCGTAATTATATAACATTACACTAACCTTGCATCAAAAGTTTTAAAAACACCAGTTTTATCTCTTAATTATGGCTAGTGAAAAAATAAACAATCTGGGAATTATTTCTATATTAGCTAGCATCATATCAAGTATAATTATTATAGCATAAGCAAGCTTAAAGATTCTAAAGCTTGCAGGATATATCATGAGTCTAAACTACAATAAAAACAAGGGAGAAAGTCAAAAAACATACTTAATTAGAAGATGCTAGAGATATATGACTGTACTTTAAGAGAAGGAGAACAAGCTCATGGAGTTAGTTTTTCATTAGAAGACAGGATAGAACTTTGCAAGAGACTAGATGAATTCGGAGTTGATTTTATTGAATTAGGATGGCCTTTGACTTCAAAAGAGATATTATCGTCTTTCAAATATGCTATAAAAGCTGTTAAAAATGCAAAGATTGTTGCATTTGGCTCTACATCTATTAAAAGCGATCCTGCACAGGATGATAATCTTAATACAATATTAGAATGCGGAGCTAAATATGCTTGTATTTTTGGAAAGACCTTGCCTGAACATATTGAAAAACAACTTAAGATATCAAAAGAGGATAATCTGAAAAAAATAAAACAAAGCATTGAATACCTAAAAGAAAATGGAATAACTGTTTTTTATGATGCTGAACATTATTTTGATGCATTTAAGATAGACAAAAATTATGCAATCTCAACCTTGCTCGCTAGTCTTGATGCTGGTGCAGAAAGAATAATCTTATGCGACACTAAAGGCGGGATTCTTCCTGATGAAGCTAGAAGTATTATGAAAGAGACTTATGATGAGCTCAGTAGGTCTGGGAAGGTTTTTTCACTTGGCGCACATTATCATAATGATTGCGGCATTGCTTTAGCTAATACTTTAGCATCATTAGATTACATAATCCAGGTACAAGGCACAATCAATGGCATTGGTGAAAGAGTAGGGAACCTGAATTTTTCAGAATTCTTACCTGTATATATTAAGAAACTGAATGGCAAATCAAGAATAGACTTAAAAAAACTAAAAGAAATGAATGAAACTGCATACAGGATATCAGGTATAGCTATACCTGAATCAAGACCTTTTATTGGAGACCTTGCATTTTCCCATAAAGGGGGAGTTCATATTGATGCTGAAACTAAAGGAGCTAGTTATAATCACGAAGATCCAAGAGATTTTGGAAACAAGAGTATTTTTGTATTGAACAGTCTTGGAGGAAGAAATTCAGTTGTCAAGATTGCAGAGGATTTTGGTTATAGACTTAATAAAAATGATCCTGAAACAAAAGAAAAAATAGAAAGATTATTCAAGGACCTACGAAAGCATGAACAAGCAGGATATCAATTAGGCCATCTAAGAGCTGAACAATATCTTTTATTAAGAAAACATCTAGGAACAGATGAACATTTGTTTGATATAAAAGCATGGAATTCTGAAAGCAGAAAAGATATAACAGGAAAAGAAAGAGCGAGATTCTATTGTGTATGCAATGTAAATGGAATCCTAATAGACCATGAATTAAGTGTAGAAGGAGGGCCTGTTGAAGCTTGTTTCAATACATTAAAAGAAATACTATCAAAAGACCATCCTGAAGCAAGTGAACTGCGCCTCTATGATTTTAGTGTAAGAATAGCAAGAGAAAGAGAAGAAGAAAGCACTGTAAGGACTGAAATCTGGTTCAAGAACAGTGAAGAATTCTCAACAGTTGGTGTTGACAGGAATATAATAGGTTCTGCAGTAGAAGCTATTGCCAAGGGATTCAGATACCATATATTAAGGGCTCAGTCAGGTTTAAAAACATAAAAAAACAAATAAAATAAGAGAGAAAAGAAAATGTTAAATCAACAAGAAATTGAAAAAGAGATTCTGGAATTTTGGAAGGAAAATAAAATATTTGATAAACTTAGAGCACAAAATAAAAGTAAAAAGAGATGGAGTTTTCTTGACGGACCCATAACTGCAAATAATCCCATGGGTGTCCATCATGCATGGGGAAGAACTTACAAGGATTTGTTTCAAAGATTCAAAGCAATGCAAGGATTTGACCAAAGGTATCAAAATGGCTTTGATTGCCAGGGGTTGTGGATAGAAAGAGAAGAAGAAAAAGCATTGGGATTAAAAAATAAAGAGGATATTGAAAAGTTTGGAATTCTAAATTTTGTTAAAGCTTGCAAAGCAAGAGTAGAGAAATTTTCAAAGGTCCAGACTGAACAGTCAATAAGATTGGGTTATTGGATGGATTGGGATAATAATTATTACACTATGACTGATACAAATAATCTGCATAACTGGTTTTTAATAAAAAAATATTTTGATAATGGATGGTTATACAAAGGTAAAGATGCTGTTCCTTGGTGCCCTCGCTGCGGAACAGCTAGTTCAAAACATGATATTGCAACAGAAGGTTATAAGGAAGTTAGCCATACTGCATTATTTATGCAATTTCCAATAAAAGGAAAACCTGATGAATATTTTTTAATCTTTACAACAACTCCCTGGACTATTCCTGCAAATGTTGCTATTGCTGTCAATAAAAATTTAGATTATGTCAAGGTGGAAAATCAAGATTTAAAATATTGGTTAGCTGAATCAAGGCTTTCAGAATTAGAGGGAGAATATAAAATATTAGAAAAAAAAAGAGGAAAACAATTGAAAGGCATAGAATATATAATGCCTTATGCAAGTTTTGAAGCACAAAAAGATGCTCCACACAAAGTAGTTTTGTGGGAATTGGCTTCTGGTGATGAAGGGACTGGAATTGTTCATATTGCTCCAGGTTGTGGTGCAGAGGATTTTAATTTAAGTAAAAAAGAAAATCTACCTGCAATTTGTCCACTTGATGAAGCGGGAATATATAAAGAGGGATATAAAGAATTTAGTTTGAAAAAATATTCAGATGTTAATAAAAAAGTTCTTGAAGATATGGAACAAAGAAGATTCATTTACAAAACAGTTCCTTACAAACACAGATATCCTCATTGTTGGAGATGCGGAGAAGAGCTGGTATTTAGATTAGTTGATGAATGGTATGTTAAGTGTAAGGAAATCAGAGATAAATTAATTAAAGAAAATAAAAAAATAAAATGGTATCCTGAATATGGTAAAATTAGACAGGAGGAATGGTTTAAGAATATGGGTGATTGGCTTATTTCTAGAAAAAGATATTGGGGATTACCGTTACCGATATGGGAATGTTCTTGCGGAAATATAGAAGTTATTGGAAGTTTAGAAGAATTAAAAGAAAAAGCTATTGATAAGAAAAAAGTTGACAAACTTCCTGAGTTGCACAGGCCCTGGATCGATGAAATCAAGATTAAGTGTAAAAAATGTGGAAAAGAAGTTGAAAGAATAAAGGATGTTGGAGATGCTTGGCTTGATGCTGGAATCGTTTCTCTATCGACCATAGGGCCTTATCTTACAAATAAAAAAGAATGGGAAAAATGGTTTCCTGCGGATATGATAAGCGAGAATATGCCTGGACAATTTAGAGGATGGTTTAATGCATTATTTTGGGCATCTGTAACAATAACTGGAAAAGCTCCTTTCAAATCATTATTTGGGTATGAAACATTAAAAGATGAAAAAGGAGAGGAAATGCATAAAAGTAAGGGAAATGCAATCTGGTTTGATGATGCTGTAGAAAAAATCGGAGCTGATCCAATGAGATTATTATATTGTTTACAAGATCCTTCCCAAGAATTGAAATTTGGATATAATGTTGTAAAAGAACCAACTAATAATTTAAATATTCTCTACAATATGAGAATGTTAATTGAAGATTCAAAGAGAGTTAAAATAGAAAAAGTCGAAGATAAATGGGTATTATCTAAATATAATAAATTGGCAGAAAATGCAACAAATGAATTGGAAAATTTGCATCCACATCTAGCTACAAGATTGCTGCAAGATTTTTGGTTGAATGACCTTTCAAGAGGATATATACAATTTGTAAGAGAAAGGTTATCTGAAAATGATTTAGCTGCAAAATTTATTTTAAAAGAGATTTATTTAGGGCTTATAAAAATGTGTTCTCCAATGATTCCATTTATTTGTGAAAAGATATGGCAGGAATTGAGGAATTCGGGTATAGTAAAAGAAGAATCAGTGCATCTTTCTTCATGGCCAAAATTTGACAAGAAATTCATTGATGAGAAACTAGAAGAAGAATTCAAGAAAGTCCTAGAAATAATAGAATCAGGATTAAGAGAAAGGGACAAGGCGCAGATAGGATTAAAATGGCCTTTGTCTAAAGCTGAAATAAAAACTCCTATGAAGTTGACTAAAGAACTTGAAGAATTAATAAAGACACAGCTAAATCTTAAATCAATTATACAATCAAATAATAAAGAAGTTGGAGTAATACTTGACACTAAACTCACTAAAGAACTTGAAGCAGAAGGATATTCCAGGGAGATATCAAGAAAGGTCCAAGCAGCAAGAAAAAATGCTGGTTTTGTAAAAAGCGATAAGATAGAACTTGCATTAATTTTAGACAAAAATATAGAAGATTTAATAGAAAAACAAACTGATTTTATAAAAGAAAGAGTGAATGCAAAAAAAATATCATTTAAAAATATAAAAGAAAATAATTATAAATTCAAGTCTCAAGACAAGATTAAAGGAAAAAACATAAAAATCTTATTTTCAAAAATCTCAGATTAGATAAAAAACAAGTCTTTTTCACTACTCAATACAGGATAAATAAAACTCATAAACAATAATTTCGACGAGAAAAATATTGTAATTATAAAGTGACATCGATGTATATTATGAAAAATCTATTTATAAAAAATGATTTTAAATTGTCACTAATAAGAGAGTTAGTTTATATTGTTATGATTCAATGACGAAAAGGTTTAAATACTACTGGTAAATTATTATTATAAAAGAGTAAAAATAAAATGATAGTCAAAGAGGAATTTTTAAACAGACTAAGAAAAATTTTTGACCTCAATTTATATGAGGTCAAAGTATGGACTGCACTTTTGTCTAGGGGAGTATCAACAGCAGGGGAACTTTCCAATATTTCTGATGTACCTAGAAGCAGGACTTATGATATTTTAGAGACTCTAGAGAAAAAAGGTTTCATAGTGATGAAACTTGGAAAACCTATAAAATTTGTTGCATTAAAACCTGAAGAAGTGATTGAAAGAGTAAAGAAAAACATGATTCTTGCTGCTCAAGAAAAATCAAAAAGACTTGAAAAACTCAAAAGTGAAGATATCTTAACTGAATTGAACTCGCTTTTCACACAAGGTGTCAAATTCGTTGAACCATCAGACCTTTCTGGAAGTGTAAAAGGAAGACAAAATGTATATAATCATCTTGACATGATGATTAGAGAAGCTGAATCAACTGTCACAATTGTCACTACAGCACAAGGATTGAACAGGAAACTAGAAGCATTAGAATCTAGTCTTGAAAAAGCTAAAAAAAGAGGAGTAAAAATAAGGATTGCAGCTGAAATAACAGAACATAACAAACAGATTGTAAAAGAACTATCAAAATATGCTGAAATCAGAAACATGCCAAAAGGAATGCGTGCGAGATTCTGCATTGTTGATTCTGAGCAATTATTGTTCATGGTCCTGGATGATGACAAAGTGCATCCTAACTATGATGTAGCTATCTGGCTCTCTACTGATTTCTTTGCCCAAGCAATGGAGCAGCTATTTGAGATTGCTTGGAAAACTTTCAAAGCTGCATAAAAAGGTGATTGATTTCTGAAATGATACTGTATATAAATTATAAAGAAATATGTAAACATTAAGAAGAAAGAAACACTATATTTATTTTATTTTTTAAACATTGCTAAAAAACTTTCAGGCTCCCCTTCTCTTAAAGGTGTGCCATCTGATCTTAATCCAGTTTGTTCATAGAGTCTTCTTGCTCTTTCTGCAAGATTTTGAACTTCTTTTTGAGACCCTCCCATAGCTTGAATTATATCTGCCTTAACAAGATATGCTGAAGCATAGTTAGGATCTATAATTCCTGCTACAGTTACTGAAACAAATGCACGTCTTAAATCTCCTTTCTTGAAGTAAGTATAAGCTAAATTATTCCAGAACTTTGGTTCATTTGGCTGAAGTTGTATAGCTATTTTAGTATGTTTTTCAGCCCTATCATAGTCTTCATCTATAAGATTTACATGACCATATTCACCATGAGCATGAGCATATGTTGGATCTGTATCTATTGCCTGTTCTAATAAATCACCAGCTCTTATTAGATTTGTTATGTCTCTTACTTGACCTTTGCTATCTCTCTTCAACATCTTAAGACCTGGACCTGATAAGCCAACTTGTTCAACTAGAAAGTATGCTTGTCTTGTTAAATAACGTGCTTTTTTTCGATTTGGAGGTTCATTTAATATCTCCCATAATTTTTTTAATAATCCCATTTTAATCATTTACTATACGAATAGTCAACTAAACTATTTAAACTTTTCTCTTATAACTACTACAAAGTTAATAATTAATTTTTACTAAGCCCAATTTTTCTTTAATTTTAGTCTGTTTCGCAAATATTTATTTATCTTAGAAAAGGTTCCGTAAATTTAAAAGGTGATAAATTCATTAAAATTTTGTATTCTTCGAATATAAATTAATTATTTTATTAATTGATAACAAATTATTAAGCAGGGGTAGCAGTTATTATCGATAAAAGCATGTTTCATCACCCGTTGGTTTAACATAACCTTAGAAAAGAAAATCTATAAATCTTCTAAATAATATAGACGTATTTTACTTACCACTTAATCACAATTATATTTAAAAAATAATAACCTATTAAGATTCTATGGATATAAAAAAAGAGCTTGCGAAATACATAATTGATAATAATTTATCTGCATTCAATTTATACAAGACTCCTATAAAATCAGATGAAGAGAGCATCTTTAAGACAAGAGATGGAAAGACAGTGCATAACAAGGTCTTATCAAAAATATCTAATAATTTCTGCTTTTCTGATAGTTCTAATCTTTTGAATTTCTTTGATTTCAATGATGATTTTGAGAAAATAAAAGAAAGGCAGGGATTTTTCAGCACTATCCCAAAAGGCCTTAAGAATGATTTTTTAAAAGAATTGAAAAAACCAAGAGCTAGCTGGAAACCAAGATATGGAATTGTTGCTGTTACTGATAATGAAGAGACATTCAAGGAGATGAAGAACCTTGACATACCTGTAAAGTTCTTATTGAATGAAGATGATGTACTTGACCTGCAGAACTATGAGATTGTTGAAGCTGTTTTGATTGAAAATTTCACTATAGCATTAGAGCAACTGCCTCAATCAGTGTTCATTGATTCTATTGATGATGTTTACTTAGAAAGATATCTTGAAAGACTTTCAGGATGGATTGAAAACTTCAGGATATTAGAACTTATAGAAGATGATGAAATAAGATCAATAGTTTTTGAACTAAAGCCTTTGCTTTATTTAATAGATAATGTGAAAAAAGAAAAAATAAACAGAAAAGAACTTGAAGATGCATTGGATACAGTGAATGAAGAGATATCTGATAGATTAAAAAACATGAATATCTCTGGCTCAAGCTTGTTTGAAATGCTCTCAAAAAAAAAGCTTCCTGAAGAAATAGAAAAAATAATTGATGATTCAATAAAACAAAGTAGCCTTTCATATGATATACTTGAAATCGGAATACCTGTTAGAATTGATGAACAAGAACTAGAAAATCATATGAAGATGCAGGATACAAATGAAAACACTGATTTTGCTGAAAAAATAAAGAAAAGTTCTGCTATATTGAAGAAAGTTCCTGAAAAACTTGAACGATTGAATGAACTTCTGTTAATCTATGATTTTATAGCAGGAATATCCAAGTTCTGCTTAGATAAGGAGTTTTTTCCTGAATTATCAAGTGAAATAAGGATAGTGAAAGCAAAGAATATTTTTTTAGATGATCCTCAAGAAATATCTTTTTATTTAAATGAACTTGAAAGATGCTCAATACTCACTGGTGCTAATTCAGGCGGAAAGACCACTTTGATTGAACATTTGCTGCAATTGATAACTATGTTTTATATTGGACTTCCTGTAAGAGGGCTTGTAAAAATGCCTATTTTTTCAGAAGTATATTATTTTGCAAAAAACAAAGGAAATGCAAATAAAGGAGCTTTTGAGACTTTACTTTCGCAAATGTCAAAAATAAAGACAGGAAGACAGACACTGATTGTTGCTGATGAAATAGAGTCAGTGACTGAACCAGGTGTTGCTGGAAAAATAATTGCTGCGACATGCGAATATTTCATTGACAGGAATTGTTTTTTAGTCATTGCTACACACTTAGGCCAGGAAATAATAAAAGTCCAGCCTAAAAATTCAAGGATAGATGGAATATCAGCAACAGGCCTTGATGATAATAATGAACTTATTGTTGACCATAATCCCGTATTTGGAAAACTAGCTAATTCAACACCTGAACTTATTGTAGAAAAAATGGCAAGGTCAGGAGAGCATGATTATTTCATTTTCTTGAATGAATTTTTGAAGAAAAACAGAAATTCTGATTTCCTTTAGAGAAGTTTGAATAATTAATATTCTGAAATTTACAACCTTTAAAAATAGTAAATTTCAGCGTTTCAAACTTCTTATTAGAGAATTTTGGTAATTTTGCAAAATTCTCTTTAGATTATGAATGACTAAGATTTTTATGCGGTTTTATATTATTAGGAATAAAATAGTCTCCTGAACCATATAATTCTTTTTAAAGTTCATTATTATCATTATTTTATGATTGTGACAAAAAAAAGAGCTGAACCTAGGGCAGGATTATACAGATGGGGAGAATTATGGTGGAGATATTATCACAATGATTTAGATATTCTTTTTTTAAGAAAGAATAAAAGAGAGGATGGTTTTCGCCAGGAGGAAGCTGAAGCAATAGCCCCTCAAATAGAAAAAGCAAGCTATTCTTCCAGATATTACAGTGAATTGCAACATGTTTTAATCAGATGTAGAGGTTGCAGATTTTACATAGAAATTAATTCAGCAGGGGATGTCCGGCTTCCCTTAGTGCCTGGTGCAAATGGAGAAAAAATAACTTATGGAAGAACAGATAATCCTCTGGAAATCTTAGGGTTTAGAACAGCGAGAGATTGGCGAATATAGTCTGAGGAAATTTCTGAATTAATAAAATCAAAAAAACAATGGACCACCACACCCTGAAGGTTTTTTGCCACGGCAAAAAATCGCCTGCTGGCGAGTGTGGTTTGATTGGCCCTTGTTTTTAGGATGCTCAGAAATTAAAACAAACTAACATCCACATCTTAAAAGATGTGGTTTAATTTCTGACATTAAAAGAGCCATGATTTAGTAGGATGTGTAGTTAATAATTAATAAACTCCAGTTTTTCTTCAACGCTGTTTCCGGCTTTATCTAAAATCTCAAAAATTATTGTATGTTCTTCTTTTTTGAAAATAATTTTTGATTCGCATTTTCCATTTATTAATTTTCTGCATAGTATTTTGAATCTTGGAATTTTTTCAGAATAATCAATATATTTTATAGAATCAAAATTTTTCTCATTAATATCAAATTTGAAGATTACATATCTTTTAGTTATATTATAGCTAAAAGAATTAATAATTGGTTTAGAAAAATCAACATCTAGAATTTTTATTTGTGATTCAGCTTGCTTATTTAAAATATCCTTGAGATTAAACCAATAATATATTTTTTGCTGATTATAATCACTAAGACTAACATTAATTGTACAATTTCTGATATTCTTTTTTTGAGTGCATTCACTCAAATTTAATTCTTTATTTCTATAACCTGTAAGATTATTTCCATAATAAAGAATTAAAGATTTTGGATTTGCTTCTTCAAAATGAATTTTAAATTCTCCAAATGCAAATCCTTTTTTTGGTTCTACATCCTTTACTACTGGTTTTTTAGAATCTACGATAAAGCTTATATCCTTAAGTACAGTTCCGCTATCAAATATTGCTTGAATTGTTAAATTGTGTTTTCCATCATCAAATGGTTTTTTCTTTGAATAAGATTCACAGTTTAAACAAATAGTTATAAAATTTCCATTATTATCACTATACTTCAAAACAACTTTGCCATTCATGCTCATATTAAGCAGAACCATTCTATTATTGTAAATTGCATTCTGGACTGGAGAAAAAATTTTGATTGTTGAGATATTTTTTTCAGGATAAAACAAGCTGATACTTAAATTGTATTGTCCAGGCCAAAGAGCTTGATTGGGCTGCAAGTTTAGATTTACTTTATTAATTGAATTTAAGCTGGTTGCTAAAAAATCTGTATTTGTGCAATAGAAGTTTCCTTTTGGAATAAAAATATTAACTGGGATATATGGATAAGAAAGAATAAAATTATCTTCAGAACATTGAAAATTGTATTCTTTTTTCAATAATGAATCCTTGAAAACTTTCATTGAGCCATTTATTTTAAAATCACCTTTTTCAACAGGATAATGAGAATCATTGGAAGAAATATTAATAATAATCACAAGTAAAGCCCCATCTTCCTGATTAGGATAATCTTCAGAAAAATCAGGATATTTAAAGCTAAATTCAGCAATTGCAGTTTCTCCTGCAATGAAATCTCCGAGTAGCTTATCAAAGATAAGATTAGTTATGTTACCTTGAGCTAGAGTCAAGGGCATAAACATCAGCAAAAACAATGCCAAAAAAATTATTAATTGTTTTTTTGAATTCATATTTTAGTTCTTTTTTAATTTAATCTAATTTTTTTTCTTCCACGAGTTTTTAAAAATAAAAAAATAAAAAAATAAAAAATATTTTTAATTTATGCAATTTTTGTGATTATGGTATAATTACTCTCACAACCATAAGAATAAACACTATATTCTGGAATTAATTCTGTAGTTGTATTAGGGTATATAGTTATTTTTCCTTCAGAATTAAATTGAATTAATTCTGTTTCATAGAAAAATTCACTAGCTCTATTCCAGTCTAAATTACCACCTTCATTTGTTGCATTTAACGGAACATACCAAATTTTTGCTCCATGACAAGTAGAGTACTCTCCAGTATTACAATAGTTATATTCTTCTAAATTTTTATCATTTTCATAAGGTAAATTTCCTACAACATCTTCTACTTTTATAGCATTTGCAGGACTTGCAAACCTATTACTATTGTCTTTATAATATATTAAGATATATCCTGCTTTAGCTCCTCTGGTAACATTTGTTGTAAAATTATTTCCTATTAAAATATAATCTACTGTTATATTTTCTGCATTTGGTTTTATTTCCCATACAGTTTTTGTGAAATTAACAACTTTCTGAATTAAGGTTGTACTTCCAATATACCTTGTTGTGATGCATTCTGGAGAATTATCAGTTATGTTTAAATTTCTTTTAGATGTTCCAATATTTGAAATATTTATTACATTTCCTCTAAAAGTATCTCCACTGAGGACATTTTCAACCGTTTGTGTTAAATTACCAGTAACTTGAATGGGTTGTTTTACATTAAAGGTCGTTGAAAACAAAGAATAATATCCGATTAATACTGCGGACACAAAACCTATTCCAAGAATGCTTATTAAAATCAACAAAAAATTTTTTTTCATCATCTTTTTTTACCTCCTTTCATCTCTTTTTTCTATTAATTACTTGAGTAATATTATATATAAATTTATAGGGGGGGTTTTTTACTACTTTTATTCGATGAATGTGCTGGATAAATATCTTATCTGGATAAAAATTTTTATGCATTTTTTAATAAGAATTATAGAAAGTAAAAAATAGAATTTTAGATAATCTCTACTCGATAGTCTGAATTAAACAACCTCCCCAATCATATGATGCACACCAATACTTTTTACCTTTACATCGATGTTTTTTCCTAAAATAGATTTGTCACTTGATTTTATTAAAATAATATTATAATTATCATCACGCGATTCATAGAGGTTATTTGATATTTTCTTATGTCCAAAATTCTTATCAGAATTTTGGAGCATGCTTAAAGTTCCACTCCCTGATGCAGGAACTTTAACATTAACAAAAACTTTTATGATTTTATCTTTGAATTTTTGTTTGTTTTCCATTGCTGTTTTTCTATGCATTTCCATTAATTCACTTGCCCGCTTGTTTATCAATTCCTTATTTAAAACTAAAAGCTTACCAGCTTTGGTATTTTTATGGCTTGAGAATTTTGAGAGATTAAATACATCTGGTTTATAAGTTTTTAAAAATTCTAAATTTAATTTATGGTCCTCTTCTGTTTCAATTGGATATCCAACAATTATATCAGTTGCAATAGTGATATCTGGGAATTCTTTTCTGAATTTTTGGATTATTTCTATAACTTGTTCAATATTATAAAGCCGGCCCATATCTTGTATAATTTTATTGCTTGCTGATTGAATAGGTATATGCAAGAACTTATACATCTTCTTATTTTTGTAGATTTCAATCATTTTATCTAAGATTTGATGAATATTATTTGGATTCATCATTCCTAAACGAAGCTTGAAATTATGTTTTAGATTCAGAACTTTATTTAATAATTCTGGAAGTTCTTGTTTTCCTCTATCTAAACCATAACTTGCATTATCCTGGCTTGTGAGCCAGATTTCTTTTGCTCCTTGTTTTAAATCATTTTCTATTGATTTAATGATTTCATCTTCAGGATAAGAAAACAAAGAACCTTTTGCCAGGCGTGCTAAGCAATATGAACAACTGCCATTGCAGCCAGAAGAGATAGGAATAATAGTTATCAATTTATTCTCCCTTATTTTAGGCAGGGAACATTTTTCTAAATTAGATTTTCCTGTCAAGACCACTCTTTTTCCCTTTAGAACTGATTCTACAACCTTGCTTATCTCTTTTATGCGATGTGTGCTTATAATACTAGAATGAGAAGATAATTTAATTATTTCAGTTAATAATACTTCTGGCATACATCCAGCAATTATTATCTTTCTTCCATTATCAAATTTTGGCATCAAATCTTGAATCCTGCGCTTAATTTTGCTTATTGTCTTTTGTTTGACTATGCAGGTGTTTATTATCATTATCTCAGCTATATCTAAATTATTTGTAAAACTACAGCCATGAGAATAAAGCAAAGCTTTCATAATCCCGCTTTCTGCAATATTATTGCTGCAACCATAAGTCTCTATATAGATCTGAAGCATTTTTATTTTCAAATCTGGGTTTAATACCCCGAGGCTCTGCCTCGGCAGATTTGAAACCTTCAAAATCTGAAGATTTTGAATGGCCCAGAAAAACTTCTGAAAGTTTTTCTTGGAGACTGAAATTGCCGGTCGCGAAGCGAAAAAATTAGCAAATACCCCGACCCTCTGGGTCAGTTGGGATTGCTAATTTTTAGGCAATTTCTTTATGTCGGAAATTGAAAACCTCATCTTTTAAGATGAGATAGTTTACTTGCATTCAATTTCCGAGCATCCTAAAAACAAGGGCCAATCAAACCACACTCGCCAGCAGGCGATTTTTTAGCTGTGGCAAAAAACCTTTAGGGTGTGGTGGCCCATTGTTTTTTTGATTTATAGAAACTCTTAGAAATTTGTGTTTAAAGAAGTTATGTTTTTGCAGGTAATAGCTCAATCTGCCTTTTAAATTTCTTATGCTCTTTAATTTTTGCACTTAATCTGTCATAAGCTTGTTCATACCAAAGAGAAAATAAAGTTATTACAGCAGAATGCTGTAAAGGAGTTATTGGTTCAGAGATTCTATAAGTGATGTAATTTTTCCCCCATTTTGGAGCAAGAGCAGATAATAAATGAACATCAGGCTGGTCAAGCTGCAGATAAATTACTGGAGCGGAATGTGCTGGAAACTCAAAAAGTTTTGATACACTTTCCGGATGTATAGCAATGTGGCTTAATAACCAGCTATATCCCACAGGAGTAGTGTAAAAACAATAAGGTATTGATTGGTTTATCGATATCTCTTCAAAACCCATTTTTCTTAATTGACTATATCCTGCATTTAATATATCCTCGATTTCTGATTCCTGAAAAAGGATATCTTTAAGGGGCATTGCAAAATATCTGTCAAGACGGATTTCAAACTTTCTTAGATAGCCTCTTGAAAAAACTGGATTTGAAAAGTTATAGAAAAAAGACTGGGTATTGCAATTGTTTAAATCAGGGCTGTTATGTCTTTTTAAGAGCCTGTCAGTTAAATCTCTTATTGCCATCCTCTGCCTTGGAGTAATATCTTTGACATGGGGATTGGTTTTTTTAGAATTTACCTGGAAAAGTTTTTTAGATTTTCCAGAATTTCCAGATGGAGCATGATATGCTTTCTCTCTTTTCATAAAATATTAGGGAATAAGTTATATATAAATATTATAGTCTTAAAATTTCTAGGTTAATTAAAATACACTAAAAATTCTTCTGCTCGCCTTCGGCAGATTACAACACCCCAAAAGCACAGCCGATGTCGCTGACTCCAAAGTCGTCGCCATAAACGTGCAACCTGACATCGTACCTGTTAATAGCAGAAACTCTTAATTTAGGAGCATTTCCTTCTAAAACTTCAACACCATCAGTTATTGGATGAAATCTAAACCTACTTGAAACTTCTCCTAATTTTTTAGCGCCATCAATTCCATAAGTAATAATAACATCTCCATCCTCTGATAAAGATTGATGAGTATGTTTTCCAAATTTATATGTTCCTTTTGGAGCAAAACTCACTCTTCCATCTTCACTGAACCTAAATCTACCAATTTCTCTTGCTCCATTTTTCTTTAATATCATTTTCTCTAATTCACTCAAGGGAGTATCAATACTTCTTCCCCTTGCCTTTGTGTCTTGAATTGCATAATTCCCTTTATCAGTATAAACTTTTACAACATAAACCCATATCCAATTTGACTTCATTAAATCTCTAACATTCTGGAATTCAGCATCTTTAACTTTAGGATTGCAATAAATAGAATGCAATAAAGAAGCTGTATAATCTCCTGTTGGAACTTTTAACCCATTTCCTAAAATTACTTGCCCCACTGACTGATAAATATCCGGACCAAAAGAGGGTGTTGGAAAAGCTATTTCTTCTTCTTTATGAGGAACCCAAAGTTTAGCATCAAGAGTCCAAACTTTTTTCACTCTTTCAATTCTTGGAGTATTTGTATTTGCCATAATTTCTATTATAAACTCGCATTTATAAATCTTTCGTTTTTGTTACTACTAAATAATTAATTATTTTTACATCTCATTCATGACTTTATTTTCAAAAGGTGAATATCAAAAAAACAATGGGCCACCACACCCTAAAGGTTTTTTGCCACAGCTAAAAAATCGCCTGCTGGCGAGTGTGGTTTGATTGGCCCTTGTTTTTAGGATGCATGAAAATTCTTTCAGAAGAATTTTCTGCACAGAAA
>JAUYDD010000027.1 GCA_030704765.1 Nanobdellota archaeon
TTAAGCATATGGATATTTCCAGAGCATAGTTCTCTGATAATGGTGTTTTTTACTGTTCTTTCATGCGTTTATATTGTTCAAAAAGCTATAAAAATTGAAGAAGATAAGGAAAGAAGCTATAAATCCGAACTTTGGATATTAAAGGAGCATTCTAAATTATTGATATTTCTTTTGTTTTTATTCATAGGTTTTGTATTCTCTTTTTCATTATGGGCTTTATTTTTACCAGAAGATAAATTATTGATTTTATTCAGTTTACAAAATAATATAGTTGAAGGCATCAGGTCAGGATCTATGACTGGTAATGCTATAACTGGCAATACTTTTTTTATAATAATCTCTAATAATTTCAAAGTACTTATATTTTCTTTAGTACTTGCTTTTTTTTATGGCGCTGGATCTATTTTTGTCCTTTCATGGAATGCAAGCGTCATGGGTTTTGTAATAGGGGACCTGGCTAGAGGGGCAAACGGGCTCATATCCCTGCCAATCGCTTTTGCAAAATATTTTTTACATGGCATTCCTGAAATGCTAGCTTATATTACTATGGCTTTGGCTGGAGGGATCATATACACAGCTGTTTGGAAAGGAGATTTGTTCAAGTTCCAAAAATTTAAAAAATTAACACTTGATGTGTTTGTCCTTATGCTAATTTCAGTTTTATTGTTATTTTTAGCTGCTGCAATAGAAGTGTATGTTTCTCCGTTTGTTTGATTTTTTATTGAGATTTTTCCCTATTTTCTTTGTTTTTTCTTTTGCATATTTCAACAAACTCCGCAAGCATTTTTTTTAATTCTTTTTCTTGCCCCCTTATTTCCTCTTCTTTTTCTATAAGATTGAAATATATGTTTTGCCATTCTTTTTCCAGATCCTGCAATTTAGTTGTTTTTTCAGAGATTCTTGATTGGAAATTTTTTCCAAGAATTCTCATAACAGACCCTTTCTTTTTATCTTCCCAGTGATGCCTCATATCCGATACAATATCTCTTGGTAAGAACTTGTTTTTATACCAGCCCTCTAGTTTATCAAGGTCGTTAATTTCTTCTTTTAGATCTTGTTCTAGTTCTGTAAAAAATCCCCCTCTATCTGTTTCTTCTTCTTTAGGTATTCCTATCTTCTCTTCTTTTTTAATATCATTCGTTTTAATCCTTTTTATGTCTTCGTTCTTATTATTTATCTCAAAAGGGCTTATTTCTGGAACTGATTTATATGGTTCTATTTCTTCTTCACTATCAAGTTTATTAATCCTTTCAATAATGTTTGGTTTTTCAAGTTCTTCGTTAACACTATCAGTTTTATCAATTTTTTCTGGTTCAAATAGGGTATATTCATAATCATCTGTATTGAGGAATTGTTCTTCATCTTCAACTTTTTTTCCATTAACTGCGTTTTTTATCTCAGAAACCATGGGATCAGATTTTTTTTCTAAATCCTCTGAGACCAGTTCTGGAAGTTCTTCAGGAACTCTTTTTTTTGACATAATATTAAATAGCCCCATTTTACCTCTTTTATGTAAATACCAGCCTGATTTTATTTAAATACTTTTCCATAGGACTAATAAAATTTATCCCCAATATAATATATCATATCTATTAATAATGTTACATTGTTAACCAAAACAAGTTCCAGGAAACAAGTAGAACTTATGAAAAAACGAAACCAAAGGAAAAAATGAATCTGAAAAAAAAGCTAACTCCAACATTTATGTTGGAGAATCAAAGGGTCAGCTTTTTTCTCTCTTGTGAAAAAAAGCATTTTTGTGGAATTCAAAACAAACTCTGCATGCTAAGAGTCAAGGATTCTTAAGCACATTCAAAACTGAAAGTTTTGAATTTTTTATGGTATATAAAGTATAGAATTAATTCTTCCAATGGAAATATAGGTAAAATTCGTTTAGCTAATATATGTCAGGTATAGAAAATTTTGTAGCCACAATATTTAAGAATCTCTCTATGTTATTAGGGAAGAGATGGTTATATTTAAACATTATGAAATTAAGTTTTTGAAATTAGGTAAGATATCAAAACATGATACAAGGGTCGGTTCCAAGATTTATTCAAAATCCAAAATTTATCTTAATGATGATAAGCATTTAGAAAAAAGATATGAACTTTATGATGTAGGGGATGTTTGTATTGAAGAAGCCATGAGTAAAGCAAAAGGAAAAGGGATTCTAATCTTTATGCCTGATAACCTGAGAAAAAAAGAAGATGTTGGTATAGGTAAATTCTAATTAAATTAATTAATATTATCTTAGATTATTTTTAATTTACTTAAAAATAATCTGCAAATTAAAAATCTTCAAAATATCAAACAGATATTTTGAATTTTTTATGTTGAGCAAAAAACCAGAAGGGTTTATAAATATATAATGATTATACAATTATTAAAATATAGAGAGATAATTAAAAAGAAGGAAGTTATATTATCCAGAGCAAAAAACTTCAACATAAATGTGGTGGTCATGCTAAAGCCTGGCTTTTTAAAATAGTCTTACCATCAAAAAATCCCCTAGATTTTCAGATATCAATAGAAAGATTATAATTCGCAATATTTCAATAAAGTTTTTATAATTTAAATAATAAAAAAATGGCAAAAATTGCTATAAATGGTCTTGGAAGAATAGGAAAAGCTGTATTAAAAATTGGCTTATCAAAAGGCCTTGATATTGTTGCTATAAATGACTTAGTTGATACAAAGACCTTAGTTTATTTATTGAAATACGATTCTATTTATGGGACATTTAAAGATAAGATTGAAACTGGGGAAGGATTTATAAAAATTAAGGGAAAGAAAATACAGGTTTATTCAGAGAAAGATCCTGAAAAATTACCTTGGAAAAAATTAGGAATTGATATTGTTGTTGAATCAACTGGACTTTTTACAGACAAAGAAGGTGCTATGAAACATATACGGGCTGGGGCTAAAAAAGTAGTTATATCTGCACCTGCAAAAGAGCCGGATGTCACAATTGTTCTTGGCGTGAATGACAAAATCTTAAAAAAAGAACATAAGATAATATCAAATGCATCTTGTACAACAAATTGCCTTGCACCTATTGTTAAACTATTAAATGATAATCTTGGTATAGAAAAAGGATTCATGACAACAGCACATGCATATACAAATGACCAAAGAATACTGGATATTCCGCATAAGAAATTAAGAAGAGGAAGAGCTGCTGCAATAAATATTATCCCTGCATCTAGCGGAGCTGCAACTTCTGTCGCTGAAGTCATTCCAAGATTGAAAGGGAAATTAGATGGACTTGCATTAAGAGTCCCTGTTGCATGTGGCAGTATTGTTGATTTTGTCTGTGTTGTTAAAAAACCAACTAGTGTTGAAGAAGTAAATAAAATTATGAAAGAAGCTTCATTAAAAAATATGAAAGGAATTTTGCAATTTAGTGATGAAGAGATAGTTAGTTCAGATGTTATAAATAATCCTAGTTCATCCATATTTGATTCTACTTTGACACAAGTCAACGGGAATTTAGTGAAAGTTTTTTCCTGGTATGATAATGAATATGGATATTCATGCAGAATGGTTGATTTATTGAAAAAACTAGAGAAAATTAGGTAAAATGCTTTTTGATAATATTTATAAATAAAATTATTATATAATCCTCATGAAAAAGAGTGTAGTTATTGGAGTCATTGCTGTTGTAATTTTAGTTATAATTATATTTAGATTATATTTTATATTGAATAAAAAATTGATATGTTCAAATATAAATACTGATTATTGTAATAAAAGTTGTGGTCAAAATAGCGATTGTGTTTTTATTTGTGGTTGTGGAGCAATAAGCAAGGAAGAGAAATGCAAGGCTTCTACAGATATTGAATGTGAAATAAAACCTGTTGAATGCAAGGATGATATATGTCAATTAATTAGTAATACTCCTACTTGTGCAAAAGCAGGTGAAGAACTTTATAAAAATAATAAATCAATTTGTTGTCAAGGTTTAAAATCTATAGCTAAATATTGTACTAGGATTGAAAAGATTTGTTCAGATTGTGGAAACAATGTTTGTGAAAATTGGGAAAACATATGCAATTGTCCTGAAGATTGCTTAACCGGTTGTAGAAATACAAATATTTCTTTATGCAATATGAGTTGCAAAAAAGATGGTGACTGTAAATTTGCTGATTATGTATGCGGTTGCATTAATATTAATGAAACAATGCAATTAGTACCAGGTTCAGCTGTAATTGATTCTGATTGTGGCAGATTTGGATGTAAATGCATTAATAATAAATGTGTGCTTCGCTAAGTAATAATAGAGGAGAATTAAAATGAAAACACTTTCAGATATAGATTTTAAAGGCAAGAGAGTATTATTAAGGACTGATATTAATTCAGATGTCTTGAATGGAAAAGTCCTAATGAGTGAAAGAATAAAAGAAGCTTCAATCACTATAAAAGAGCTATTAAAGAAAAAAGCAAAAGTAGTGGTATTAGCTCATCAAGGAACTCCTCAAAAAGAGGATTTTTTGGACCTTTCACAACATTCAAAGCTATTGAATAAGTTTGTCAAAGTGAAATTTGTGAAAGATGTTGTTGGAGAAATTGCAATAGATGAAATTAATAAAATAAAACCGGGTGAAGCAATACTTCTCGATAATGTAAGGTTTGTTGTTGATGAATTTCATCCTGAAAATCCTGAAAATGTGTTAATAAAAGTCTTGGTTCCTTGTTTTGATTATTATATCAATGATGCTTTTTCAGTATCTCATAGGGAACAGACATCTATTATAAGTTTTCCTAAATATCTTAAAAGCTGCGCTGGAAGAACTCTTGAAAAAGAAGTAAAAGCATTAGAAAAAGTATCAATAAAAAGCTGCCTTTATATTCTTGGAGGAGCTAAACCAAATGATAATATCAAATTATTAAGGGGCAAGAAAGTCTTGGCATGCGGCCTATTCGGCCAGTTATGTGTTATAGCAAAAGGAAAAAATCTAGGTTATCAAAACGAATATCTAAAAAAAGAATCAGTATTAAGCGAAGATATTTTAGAAAAATTAAAGGGTAAGTTGAATAATGTAGAGACTCCGGTTGATTTTGCTGTAAATAAAGATGGGAAAAGAATAGAATATACAATAGATGAATTTCCAATAGATTATAGGATAGATGATATTGGAGAAAAAACAATCAAGAAATATACTGAACTTATAAAAAGAGCTCCTGCAATATATATGAAAGGCCCTGCTGGATTCACTGATGATAAGAAGTTTTCAATTGGAACAGAGGCATTATTAAAAGCTGTTGCAAATTGCAAAGGCTTTACATTGATTGGCGGAGGGCATTTGTCTGATACAATAGAAAGATTGAAAATCAATAAGAAAAAATATAGCCATATAAGCTTATCTGGAGGAGCATTATTATCCTATGTTGCTGGGGAGAAATTACCCGGGCTGGAGGCATTGGGAATAAAAAGGGGATAAAATAGCAAACTATTTATTTATAGAAGTTTTCTTAGTTTTATAGATTGGTTTATATAAAATGCAAGAATTATCTAGGGAAGATTTTGAAAAATATTGGGGAGGTACTGAAGTGATTAGAGAGTATCAAGGAAATTTATTTACATTTGGAGATACGAATCTTCATTACGTTTATCTTTCTGAGCATCCAATAGGAAATAGAATTATAGTTAAAAAAGGAATTGTTTTATTTAAAAAACCTATTATAATATTACCTGGGCAATGCAGCAGATTTGAATTTAACCAGGGTTTTCAAAATAGATTATCCCCTGATGCTGCTCAACTTTTTAGAGCTTCAGAATTTCCTTTTTCAAATTTAACTAATAAAACTCAAGAAGAAGAAACAATAGAATATGGAAGTTTAAATAGAGTTTTGAAAAAAATTGACACTGAGATACAAAATAGTGGAGACCTTGAAACAGGAATTATAAAAGGAGTTTTAGGCGGATTAGAGGTTTCTTTAGTAAGATATTCTTTTGGTCTTGCTGTTAAATCTGGACCGAGTAATGTTGAAGAATATATTGAGCATTTAAAAAAGCAGAGAGGAAAACCAATAAGACCAGGAGAATCTGTTACAGATGAAGATTTAAAAATGTTATTTGGATAATAATACTTTATTTTGGAATAAGATTTTTAACAGGAGACAAAGAATTTGAAAATCTTGAAAATGTAGAGTTTGTGAAGAAATGAATAGGATAGTTTTATTAATTCTTTTTTATTATGATTATTATAAAAAGAGGAGAATATGAAAATTAATACTAAATTTTCAATTACTCAATATAAGAGGTATATTTTCGTAAAATGAAAGCAGAAGAAAAACTTTTATTAAAACCAGAAGATTTCAAGCCATATTTTCCTAATTGGAAAATAGAAGGCATATTTAATCCTGGTGCTATCAGGCAAAGGGATGGTAAAATTATCCTTTTTGTTAGAGTTGCTGAAAGATTTATTTCTGATAATTTTTTAGAATATCCTGTTGCAGTTCCTGGAAAGGAATTCAGATTCAAGATTGAAAAGGTTGATTCTAAAGATTTTTTAAAACAAGATGGGAATATGTTATTAAGAAAAGACCATACTTATAGATTATCAAACATTTCTCATTTTAGAAAGGTTATTATGGATAAAAATGGTTTTGATATTTTAAAAATAGATCAAGAGCCTTGTTTTTATCCAACAGAGAGTTACGAAGAATTTGGAGTTGAAGATTCAAGGATTGTTAAAATTGGAAAGAAATATTTAATGAGTTATGTTTCAGTTTCTCAAATAGGTATAACAGGATCAATTGCTATTTCAAATAACTTAATAAAATGGAAAAAATTAGGGATTATATTTTCACATGAAAACAAAGATTGTGTTTTGTTTCCTGAAAAAATAAAAGGAGAATATGCTGCATTAACAAGGCCTGTTGGAAGCTTTAATTTTGAAAATCCTTCTGTGTGGATAACATATTCTAAAGATTTAAAGGAATGGGGTAAATCAAAAGAATTGTTTTCTCCAAGAGAAAATTCTTGGGAAGAAAAAAGAATTGGCTCTGGATGCCCCCCAATGAAAACAAAAAAAGGATGGTTATTATTATATCACGGAGCCAGAGATAAAATCTATTCAGCTGGAGCTATATTATTAGATTTAAAAAATCCAGAAAAAATTCTTGCTAGAAGCCCTAAAGATAAACCTTTATTTTTTCCTAATAAGGATTATGAAAAATCAGGATATGTAAATAATGTGATTTTTCCAACTGGAATAGTTGAGAATTTGGATAAAAAATCTGTTTTAATATATTCTGGTGCAGGAGATAAATACATTTGTGTAAAAAAAGTTTTAATCAAGGATATTTTGGAGAGTATGGAGAAAATATAAAATGGAAGACTGTGCATTTTGTAAAATTGTTAAAGGAGAATTACCTTGTTATAAGATTTGGGAGGATAAAAATCATCTTGCTTTTTTATCTAGAAACCCTAATACAGAAGGATTTTCTGTTGTTATAACAAAAAATCATTATTCAAGTTATGCATTTGACTTGCCAGACAATATAATAAAAGAATTAATAATTGCAGTTAAAAAAGTAGCTAAATTAATTGACTCTAATCTAGAAGATGTTGGAAGGACAGGCATGATATTTGAGGGTTTTGGTGTAGACCATATCCACGCAAAATTATTTCCTATGCATGGAACAAAATTCAAGGAATGGAAGCCAATAAAGTCAAATGTAGATAAATATTTTGAAAAATATGAAGGTTATATATCTAGCCATGACTATAAACCTGCAGATGAAGATAAATTAAAAGAAACTGCTAAAAAAATAAGAGGTGAATAAATGCTAATAATAGAAACAAGTAATTATACTGAATTATCAAAAAGAGCTGCAAACCTTGTTATTGATGAAATCAGTAAAAAACCTAATTTGAGGATTTGCTTTGCAACTGGAAAAACTCCTTTTGGAATGTATGAAGAATTAATAAAAACATATAAGAAAAAAAAAGTTGATTTTTCTAAAATAATAAGTTTTAATCTAGATGAATATTTAGGAATAAAAAAAGAGAATAAAAACAGTTATTTTTATTATATGCATGAGAATTTTTTTAATCACATAAATATAAATAAAAAAAATATAAATTTATTAGACAGTGAAACAAAAGATTCAAAAAAAGAATGTTTGCTTTATGAAAGAAAAATCAAGGAAAAACCAATTGACTTGATGATTTTAGGTGTTGGTGTAAATGGCCATATAGGTTTTAATGAACCATTTAGTAGTTTTAATTCAAAAACAAGAGTTATTGAGCTTAGTGATGAAACAATTAAAAGAAATTCTAAATATTTTAGAAATATTCAAAATGTTCCTAAAAAAGCAATAACAATTGGAATTGGAACTGTTTTAAATTCGAAAAAAATAATCTTGCTTGCCTCTGGAAAAGACAAATCTGAAGCAATAAAAAAATTAATTAAAACAAAACCTGACAAATCTTGTCCTGTGACTGCTTTACGAAAGCATGATAATTTGATTGTTATTTTACATAAAGAAGCTGGGAGAATCATAAGATAGATTTATAATGTAAATTTTTTTATATATTGCATGAAAAAAGAGAAAAAGAAAAAAGAAGTAAAATCTCATCATGATATTTTACATGATTGCTACGAAGCTGCTAAAAAATGCATTCATAAATGTTCTACTCCTCATGGAATATATGCATCAGGAGGGCCTAATGGTTATAATGCTGTTTGGGCAAGAGACTCTATGATAACAAGCTTAGGAGCAAGCCTTTGTTCTAATGAATTCAAAGAAGTTTTTGAAAATAGTATAATAACTCTTGGAGACCATCAATCAAAAAATGGGCAGATACCTAATTGTGTTGATAAATGGGAAGAAAGAAGTCCTCATGTAGATTATAAATCTGTTGATTCTACTATGTGGTATATAATCGGCAATCATGCATTTAAAGAGAGATTTAATGATGATAGATTATTAATTGCAAATAAAAAATTAATTGATATAGCTTTATTTTGGCTTGCTTGCCAAGATACAGGAGAAGTTGGAATGATAACACAATTACCAACATCAGATTGGCAAGATGCTTTTCCCCATAGATATGGTTATACAATAAATTCCCAAGCACTCTATTATAAGGTTTTGACTCTGGTTGGTAATCTTGAAGCAGCTGAAAAACTGAAATGTATGGTGAATGATGACAAAGATGATTCGCTTTGGAATGGAAATTTTTATTTACCTTATAGATGGAAGAATCATGGAAAATATAAGGAAATAGGAGATTGGTTTGATTCACTTGGGAACATTCTTGCTATTTTGTTTGGACTTGCTGATGAAGAAAAAAGCAAAAAGATACTTGATTATATTAAAAAGAAAAACATTGCAAAACCCTCTGCAATAAGGGACATTTATCCTCCTATTGATAAAAACAGCAAATATTGGCAGGATTATTATCTAGATTGTATGGCAGGAATTCCTAATCAATATTCTAATGGGGGAATATGGGGATATATTGGTTGTTTTTATGCCTTAGCATTGATAAAATTTGGAAAAATAAAAGAAGCTGAAGAAGAATTAGTCAAAATAGCTAAGAATAATCTTAAATATGGTTTTCCAGAATGGGTGCATCCTAAAACAGGAAAAGTCTTAGAACTAGATAAACTCCAAGCATGGGAAGCTGGATGTTATATTTTAGCATATGAGAGCTTGAAACAGAAGAAAGTATTGATATAAGAATTATAGTGAATGACAAAGATATTTGAGCATATTTTTAATCATTTCCCATCTAGTCCAGGCATAAAGATTGCTCAAAATACAATGTCCTTCCCTATAATAAAAAAATCACCTCTTTTTTTTGTTGTTGAAGGAGCTTGAAAAAGGCCATTAACAGGCAATAGAAGTCCTGTAATTAAAAACATCCAAAAAGTTCCCACTTATTTTTTTTGTTTCATTCAATACTCGCATGGTGTTATCTATTTTTAAGAAAAAACAATAAGAACACAAAGTTGGTTTTTCTCTATGGCATATTATACATCTAGCATTTTCCCTTAAACTATCTTTTATTTCATTATTATTTCTCTTTTTAATCTCGCACATTATCACTTTTTTATGCTCTTTACTTATATCTGAATCCCTTAACCAAAAATTTATCTGCTCTAAATAACAATCTATACATACTGGATTCTCTATTTTTGAAAAACAATTGATGCAGATATTTGATTTGTTCATTTTTAACCTCCCAGGGAGATAATTAGACAAAAAAGTATTATAAAAACAATAGCTGTCTTTTTTTAGACAACTGAATAAATCATTTTTTTGAATTATTCCATAAAATCTCGAAATATCGATTATAAGTGTCTGCAATTTTTTTACTTTTTATTTTTATAACAGATACTGGATCTGAAAACACAAAAAATATTACAGTATCATCGCAGATGTTTGTTGGAGCTTCAGCATCGTATTTACCCTCTAAATGCCTAGCTTCTGTATATTTTAATTTGTTCAATAATCTCATCCTATCTTTTGCTTCTTGATTGTATATGTGTTTCATAGGTATCTTTTTTTTAATTCTTTTTTTATGAAAATCATCCAAAAATCCAAATCCAGCAAATTCAGATGCATTTCTAGATATCCCATATGCATTAATTGGTTTTCCTATATCTAAAAGGTCATAGAAAGAATTCCTCATAGCAAAAATGCCTTTTGTTATAGTCACACTTTCCTTTTCTTCAGAAAGATTTGTTAAGTTTTTTAAGTCAGGCAGTATTGATTCTATCTCTTGCTCTTTTTGCATAAGATAGTCTTTAATCCTTTCAGGTGATATTGGATTAAAAAGCTTCCTTTTTTCCTCAATTATTTCTAATACAAAACTTTTTTCAATAAGGCTTTTTAATGTATCATAGATGTTTGACCTATGAATCTTAGTCCTGTTAGATATCTCTGATGCAGAAGAGGTTGAATTCTTCAATAAATCTATATATATTTTAACTTCATTTTCTGTCAAGCCTAATGATTTCAAGGTTTTTAGTATGTGTTCCATGTTGATCGATTACTTATGTCGGAAATTGAAAACCTCATCTTTTAAGATGAGGTAGTTTACCTGCATTCAATTTCCGAGCATCCTAAAAACAAGGGCTTATCACAAACCCACACCTTTAGGTGTGGGTGGCCCATTGTTTTTTTGATAATCCAAATATTTGTGATAAATAAAATTAACTATTTATTTTTTCATTATTTTAGATTTCTAAAAAATATAGGATTATGCCTATTTTCTACAAATAAATCTTGTTCTCTTATTTGTGCTTCTATTTTTTCTCTTTCTTCATCACTTAACTCTTCAAATCCTAACCTTTCATAATCAGGATAAACTTTAACATTATGGGAAGAAAAATCAAATCTAGCTGGCCAGTTTAAAGAAGCTCTTACACAATCATGCCAGCAATGAAGACTATTTCTAGACTTATCTTGATAAGTAGCTATATCTTCTAGAGTAGCGTAGATAGCATCAGCTGTATCAGGATAAGTCTCGGTTTGTTCTTTTGATTTGCCTGCTTCTTTTTTTAAAGAAGCTTTTAATCCATCAGTCCCTATATATTCAGCATCTTCTCTTAACAATTCCCTTAACTCACTATCTGGCTCTAGTATTCTTGGACAATATTCTTCTAAAGATTTTCCTCTTATTCTTACACTTTTCAAGTGAGGTAGGTCATCACCATGTTCACCAAAATTAAACATCTCTATTTCTATTGGAGAAATATCTCTCAATAAAACAGAATGTTCCTTATCATGTTTAGGTAACGCATTATTAACTAAAGCCCTTAAATAAGCTATTATACTTCTTTGGTGTCTTAATGTATCAGCTGATAAAGAGGTTGTAAAATAAGGATATCTACCATATACTTCTATAGCTAATTTATTATTAGGTCCAGATGGATTAGTCTGTATTGATACTAAGGACCTTGGATTAATTCTAGCTATAGCTCCAAGAACTGGTTCAATGTTTGGAAGATTATCAAAGAACCATAATTTTCTTTTTGGCTGATTCTTTAGACTAATAAAATCAAGGTGTTTTCCTGTTGTAATAAACAATACATCTGGTTCAGATGATACTATTGCTTCTAAATCTGTAAAAGTTACTATTTCTTTAGCCCCTTCTTTTATACGCATTTTTTTCAATAATTCAGAATAATCTCCAGCATAATTATTTACTATATGTTGAGAAAATAAGGCAATAGAGATTATATTTTCATCTGAATAAGCTCTTGAAAGAATATCATTTCCAAGTCTACCTGCACAACCTATTATTCCTATAGAGAGTTTTTGTTTTAATTTTCTTGATTTTCTTAGACTCCCTATTACTCCATTCACATTATCTCTATCAATAGGCATTTCAGGCGGTTTATCTAACCAACTATCAATATTTTGATTATAAATCGTTGCAAGTATAGGATTATCATAGTTTGTGCTCATCATCACTATAGCTGATTCAGGATGCAATTTTGATATTTCATTTGCTAAAAGAGGACCTCCGTTTGGTAGAGATCTATATCCAATAAAATATACTTGAGGAATCCTGCCTCCGTATTGCCTATATGCTTTCCATTTACCTAAAGAATCAAAATATTTATAATCAAAGCTTAGGCTATGATTTTCTAAGATTTCTCCAAACCTTCTCCAACAATCTAGTTTGTCGTCTATTATTATTGCTAATGGTTTTACCATAAAGAATTCCTCTTTTCAAAACACTTGGATGCTATTGGAACACTGGATTATTATGTTTTATATAGTTATGTTTAATTATTATATTTTACCTTTTAAAGTTTTGCTTTGCAAAATCCTGCTCTAGGAACATTACATTTTGATTATATAGAGAAAGACATAAACTTTTACCAAGTTTTTATGTCTTTCCATTGATAGCAGGGGCGCGGCTGGCAAAAAATCAGCGTCCTTTGCTATAATGTTAAGTCAACCTTAATTCTTAACATTACTCTCACCTCGCTGAACGCTCGGTTCAAATTAATAATGCTCAATCTTCTCCTCTTGCTCGAAGATTTTGTTGATTATGGTGTTAATGTCAGAAATTAAACCACATCTTTTAAGATGCGGATGTTAGTTTGTTTTAATTTCTGAGCATCCTAAAAACAAGGGCCAATCAAACCACACTCGCCAGCAGGCGATTTTTTAGCTGTGGCAAAAAACCTTTAGGGTGTGGTGGCCCATTGTTTTTTTGATATCAATAATATAGATAATAAA
>JAUYDD010000030.1 GCA_030704765.1 Nanobdellota archaeon
CTCATGATTTATCGTGAGGTCGTAGCAAATGTTACAGTTTTCAATTCTCGAGCATCCTAAAAATTTCCGAATAAGAAAAATCGTCTATCAAACTCCATTCTTTAGAATGGAGTAGACGATTTTTCAGGAAATTTTTTTGATACTCAATTAAAAGACTTAAGAGGATTATTTTTAGAGGTGTCATCTAAAGCTCATGAATTGGATATGGATTATAGAAGATTGTCAAAATTAGGGATATCTCATCCTGAATCTGAAAAATTAAGAACAAGATTGCAAAGATTAATAGATATTGTTGATGAAGAAATGACTTTGAGAAACTAAAATAAATCATTCTATTCTGATTTATTTTTACTAGTGCAAATATTTTTAAAATAGGATTTACTTATAATAGATGTATGCATCCAGATTTTAGAAAGTATAAAAATGAAAGAATAGCAGGATTAGAATCTATTTTTATTGATTGGAGCAATTGTCTTGATAATGACTTATTGAAATTTAGACCTAATGATGTCTGGAAACAATTTGAAGAATCTTTATATGAAAGTATTAGTCTTTATGAAGGTTCTGTAAAAGAAGCTGCTCGTTTAGATGAAGAATATAAATATTTAACAGAAAAAACAGAAAGCCATCCTAATTGTGCAAAAATATTCTCAAGACTTGATTTATTATTAGCTAGATTAAAAGATGAAATAGAAAAGAGGCAATATAATTAGTTGTTGATTTTTATTTTTAAGTAGATAATTATTTCTCAAAACAAAAATCTTTATGTCGAGAATTGAAAACCTCATGATTCATCATGTGGTCGTAGCTAATGTTACAGTTTTCAATTCTCGAGCATCCTAAAAACAAGGGCCAATCAAACCACACTCGCCAGCAGGCGATTTTTTAGCTGTGGCAAAAAACCTTTAGGGTGTGGTGGCCCATTGTTTTTTTGATTTTAGGGAGATTTTGCCTGTCCATTGTCCAAGGTAAAATCTCTTTATTCATTAATGCCTATAAAATCAGCGAGGGTAAATGAGCGTTAGTGAATGATACTTTGCAAAAATTTTCATTAACTTTAAAGAAAAACAATTCTTTAAAAATCTGATAAGCCCCTAATTTACTAATAATTCTAAATATTTCTCTTTTAAGGACTAAAGGGCATAAGAGAATTTTGCAAAATTACCAAAATTCTCTAATAAGAAGTTTGAAACGCTGAAATTTACTATTTTTAAAGGTTGTAAATTTTAGAATATTAATTATTCAAACTTCTCATAAGCAAATTTTCTTTATCCTAAATCAGGAGAAGAGGCATTATTTAATTACTCTAATCACAATATTTCGCCGAATCCAATCAATCTCCAGTGGCCTGCAATATTTCTTGCTATGCCTGCTGTATCCCCTATTATAGGCACAACTGGAATCTTTAATAAAAAATCCACTTCTTTATTTTTCACTTTTGTTATTCTTCCTATTGTTGTTGTTGTATTTATTGATAACATTATTGTTTCACTAAGTTTCAGATCTTCAGTCTTTATTTTCTCTTGAGTGCCAAGGACTTCTGGAAAAAGATTATATTTCATCTTAAGAGTATTGGAGATATTTGGAAGTGTATTTTTCAAAGCAGCTACGCATCCAGATAAGGAATCAGTTTTAGTCAGGATATTATCAAGCTCTGTTTCAAATGCTAAGCTTCCCCCTGGAGTTGCTTCTTTAATTGGATGAGTTCCCCTATAAATAGATGTTATTTTTGTTACGACTGTTTTATAGATTATCTGGTTCTGTTGTTTTTCTATTATACCTGGTTTTATTTCTATCTCATCTCCGAGTTTCAATCTACCTTTTTTTAATATTCCAGCAATAACTCCCCCGCGCATATCTGATATTTTTGTTCCTGGTTTATTTATATCAAAACTTCTTGCTATCAAGAACTCAGGATTGGATTTTAAGTCCCTTTCAGGAACCTCTAAATCAAAAATCATTTCTTTTAGTTTGTCTATGTTAATATCTTGTTGCGCTGAAACAGGAAGGATTGGAGCATTTTCTGCAATTGTCCCTTTTACAAACTCTTTGATATTCCTGTAGTTTTCCAATGCTTTTTCCTTTGGAACTAAATCTATTTTATTTTGCACAATTATTATTTTATTAATTTTTTTTGCTTGCAATGCTACTAAATGTTCTTTTGTCTGAGGTTTTATTCCTTCGTTAGCTGCAATGACTAAAATTGCAGCATCAATCAATGCAGCTCCTGAAAGCATTGTAGCCATCAGCATTTCATGCCCTGGACAATCAACAAAACTTACATATCTTTTCTTTTTATCTTTTTCAATTATTGTATCAGCATAACCAAGTTTTATTGTTATTCCTCTTTTAAGCTCTTCAGAATGTGTGTCTGCAAACTTACCAGTCAGTTTATACAGCAAAGTTGTTTTTCCATGGTCAATATGGCCAATCATTCCGATATTTAACATCTCTAGTTTTTCAATATCTTGATTGTCTTGGTTTGTCATAAATAAATTAGGGTTAAAAGGGTTTTTAAAACTTGTTTAATTGTTCTGTTATAAAATAATTTGTTAATGTCAGAAATTAAACCACATCTTTTAATATGTGGATGTCAGTTTGTTTTAATTTCTGAGCACAAGAAAATTGTTTTATGCAATTTTCTGTGCAGAAAATTCTTCTGAAGGAATTTTCATGCCATCAAAATTTTTCTGAAAATTTTGTGGCGCCGAAAACTTCTGAAAGTTTTCGTGCGCATCCAAAAAACAAGTGCCTGCAACAAACCACACCTTTTAAGAGGTGGTGGATTGTTTTTTTGATAATCATATTTTTCTTAATGAATATCTATATTGTAAATGCAGGTTCTATTGGAATCAGCCCTGCAAAACATAGCTTATTTTTTGAACCTAATAAAGCATTAGAATTTAATTTTAAGGTAATAAACTCTAATCCTGATGGAAAATTGGAGATTTATGTTAAAGGAGACCTTTCTAAATATGTAAAAATTGACAAAGATATGGTAATAGGATTTGGCATCGTCAATGTAAAGATAAATCTTCCAGATGTTATTGATAAGCCTGGAGTGCATAGGATTTTAATTGGAGCTAGAGAAGTTTCTAGCAATAATCTTTTAGTTACAGGTGTTGGAGGTCTTGCTGCAATACAAGCTCCCATAGATATAATAGTTCCTTATCCAGGGAAATACGCAGAAGCTAGATTCATAACATATGATGCAAATAAAGGAGAAAATGTTTCATACGAAGTATCAGTTAATAATCTTGGAACTGATGCGATATTTTTTGATCCATATTTAGAAGTTTATAATCAAGGAAAAAATATAACTGACTTCAAGTTTGAACGGATTATATTGAATCCAAAAGAAAGCTATAATAAAAAAGGAAATCTTTCTTATGATTTTAGTCCAGGATATTATAATTCTAGTTTTTTTATTGACTATGGTGAAAAAATAAGGCTTGACAGTTTCTTTAGAATTGGAGAGCTTTTTGTAAACATAACTGATTATTCCTATGAATTTGTTCCAGGTGAAATAAATAATTTTTATATTGAAATAGAGAACCTTTGGAACAATCCAATAAACAAAGCATACGGAGAAATTGTGATAACTGACAATGGAGTCATAGTAGCTGGATTCAAACTATCATTTGTCAATCTTTTGCCTTGGCAAAAAGCAAATATCTCCAGTTTTTTTGATGCTAAAAATATTAAAGAAGGAAGATACATAGCTAATATGAATATCTACTATGAAGACAAGATAACAAACAAACTTGTTACAGTTTATTTTAAAGAACCTTCTTTTTATAATCTGAAGAACATAGGAATCATTATTGGCGCTGTATTTGCAGCATTATTTTTTATAATAACAATATATATGTTTTTTAAGATAAGAAGATTAGAGAGAGATTCTAAAATCAAAAAAACAAGGTGCCACTACACCTTAAAAGGTGTGGTTTGTGGCGGGCACTTGTTTTTTGGATGCTCAGGAACGACCGCACCTTAAAAGGTGCGGTTTTCAACGTTCCCGACATAAAAAAATGAAACCTAAATTTATTTTTAATATTGTGCCTTATGCCCTGATTTTAATCTTGATTATATTATCAGTGTTAATGATAAATAAGGATTTGTTTATATCAAAAAGTCCTTGTATTTTACCTGCACTTAAAAGTGCAGGTTTGCCATCGGACTTTTTGGGACAGGAAAAAGACGGCAAAGCTTTGCTTTGTCCATCACCTAAAGGTAATGGTTTGAAACTTTTTCCTGTAATAAAAAAAGAAAGAATCTATTCTAGTTTCATTATTGGAGAGAATTATGGATTTGACTTAAATAAGACCGCACTCACTTTTGGCATGGTAAAACCTGGAGGAAGCGCTAACAGGAAACTATTTATTCAAAATAATTATAATAAAAAAATCTTAGTTGAGATCAAGTCAAGTGGTGATTTGAATGATTATATTGTAGCTTCTGAAAATGATTTTTATTTAAATCCAAAAGAGACAAAAAACATCAGTTTTTCTATATATGCTCCTGATGACATTAAATTAGGAAAATATGAAGGTTATATTATTGTTTATTATGTCGAGAATTGAAAACCTCATGATTTATCGTGAGGTCGTAGCAAATGTTACAGTTTTCAATTCTCGAGCATCCTAAAAACAAGTGCCTGCAATAAACCACACCTTTTAAGGTGTGGTGGCACATTGTTTTTTTGATGTCCGAAATGAAAACCTCATGATTTATCCAAAAATTTATTTTCTTTCCTATAATTTTATGATTTATACAGTTGTTGCTGTAGCTGTAATATAACAACTACGATTTCCTGTATACGCATCTGAAGGAATTACAAGCCTTATATCAATTTTTAAACTATCTTTATTTATTTCATATAAGAACCTGTCACATACTAAAGTACCATCTCCTGTTGTATTGATATTTTGCCAAGAGCCAAAACTTATGTTCTGAGATGGACATGCACCTGCCTCTTTTTCAGTCATATTATAATAGAATCCTGGATTTGTTCCCCCTATGAATTGCCCTGCTGTCTTATCACTTTTTATAGCTAGAGATAGATTCGTATTTCCAATATTCTCTAATATGAACCCCCCAGTTGTAGCAGACCAATTACCATTAATTACATTTCCTAAAGTATCTATTGTGGCATTTGTTCCAGATGTTACACTTCCAATACCAAAATTAACATTACTGGTAGTAAAGTTAATATTTGCAGATGTCTCAACTGTCAGGTTGATTTCGCCTGTGTCTGTTGGAGCATAGCCTGTGAGCTTTTGAGATATAGGAAAAAGATAACAAAGCAAAGTAATGCCCTCTTTTTCCTGTCCTAAAAAGTCCAATGGCAAACCCGCACTTTTAAGTGCAGGTAAAATACAGGGACTTTTTGATATAGAAATAAAAGAAAAAATTATTATAACAATTGATAAAAAAAACATAATATACTCTTTTTTTCCCATAAACTTTAATATACTATTTAACTTATAAATCTTCTCAATAAAAAGCTATAAAAACAAGTTATAATTGGTTTAAATATGAAAAGAGGGGAGGTAATATTTATAATTGCAGTGATTTTTTTAAGTTTAAGTGTATTTGCTTATGATGAAGTCCTTTTTTTACTTGATTATGGATTATTAGAAATTGGAATACAAGCTGATGTTAGCATTAATATAGCAAGCCCTTTAAATATAACTTATAATTTTGATATTGGAAGTGACTATGAATTAGACCTTAATGTCTCATCTTATAGAAACTTGTCTTCATGGTGGTATAGATTATATGATTTGAGGCATAATGAGATTGTAAATCAAAGTGTTATATTCGCACCAAATACATCTATAAATGCTGTAAGATGGGAAAACCTATTGACAGTGTATGCAAATGATTCAGTTGGAAACATCTTCAATCAAAGCGTATATTTCTATGTACATGTAAATAATTCAGCTCCTATAATAGAAAATCTATCCAACAAGTTTATCTGTGAAGGAGAATCATTGACCTACACTTTTAATTCTACAGATATTGATGAGGATATTCCAAGTGCAAGCCTTTTTCCTCAATATCCTAATAATCCTTTTTATATAACTGATTCACCTAGTTTCATATATAGCTTGACTAGATTTGAGTTTGAGATATATTCAGGGATATTAAACAAGAATGATGCAGGAGGAGTTAATTCTGGCAGTGTTATATACAAAGTCAATGTATCTGTGAGTGATAGAACTAATTCTGATAGGAAAGAGATCAATCTGACAGTTATTGAAAAGAACAATTATCCTAATATCACAAATATAGGTGTCAAGACAGTCTGGTTAAATGGAAGCAATAGTACATTTTATTATAAAATAAATCAGAGTGATATGGAAGATGGAAACCAGGATTCAGGCAATATTAGCTTTTATTTAGTATTTTCTGGAGCATCTTTATTTAATATATCGGGTAACGGCATAATGAATTATACACCAAATCTAAGCCAATTAGGAGTTTATAATATAAGCGTCTGTGCTGTTGATTCTGGCATTAAAAATCCTCACCCAAATATCAGCATATGCTCTCAAAATGGAAGCAATCTTACTAGCTGCAGAAATTATTCACTTACTGTTACAAATGAAAACAGGGCTCCGGTAATTACATCTTATTATAATACTAATCTTTCATTATCTGCAAATGGACTTGCTGCATTGTATTTTAATATATCTACAAATGATCCTGACGGAACCATACCAGATATATATTGGTATATGGATGATTCATTGCTAGAATATGTCTCTTTTCAATCAATTGATTCTTTGAGCTATAGTTTTTCTTGCGGAGTGTCTGGTATTCATTTTATCAAAGCTTATATAACTGATGGAGCATTGAATAGTTCAGTTACATGGAACATAACTGTGTCAGAGGTTGCTTGCTTACCTGCAACTGGTGCTTCTGGAGGAGGGGGAGGAGGGACTAGCAAATGCATACCTAAATTCGGATGCGAAGAATATAAGAATTGCATATTGGTCTCAAGCAGTAATTTTTTAAACAAGACCTTGATAAGGAACAGATGCAATCTTTATAATTGGAAAGAAGAGAATTGCGGAGTCCAATTCAGGTCTTGCATAGATACGAAGAAGTGCAATAGCACTCTAATGCCTGAATTATACAAAGAATGTTATTATACTAGAATCATGGATTGTTTTGATAATATAAAAAACTGCCATAATGGTTCATGCGAAATACTTACAGATTGCGGAGAGCCATGTGCTCCCTGCCCTACATGCACTGATAATATAAAGAACCAAGAAGAAGAAGATATTGATTGCGGAGGGCCATGCAAACCTTGCCTAATTGAACAAGCAAAAAAATTATTTATTGATAAAAAGGTCATTATTTTAAGATTAATATACATTTTATTTATACTAATGGCAGTAATTATAATATTCCAAATTTATAGATTATTAAAAAAGCAAATATTTTTTAATAGAAAAACTGAACAGAGAACTGAACAGAGAGCTAAAGAGAAAACTAAACACTGATATTATTATTATTCAGATTATCTTTTTGCTGCCTTGATTTACAATCTTTATTAAAGCAGAATAACCAGGGTTTTTTCCCTTTTTTAATTGAGAGGAGCATTGGATAATTGCAATATTCGCATATTTTACCTGATTTTTTTATCAAGGAGTTTGAAGGAAGAGGATAAGTCTGTTTACAATCAGGATAGCTTGAGCATGCAATGAAATAACTCCTGAATCTTGGTGAGAATTTTATTGAAAGCTCGCCTTCTTTGCAATTTGGGCATTTTATACCTAACTTATTGTTCTCTTTTTCTTTTTCCCAGATATTATTGTTTGCTATCATGAGTTCTTTACCTATTATATGCTCGTTTTTCTTGAATTCATCTGAAATTCTTTTTAGAGCATCTTCTGCAATTTTTATTATGTTAGCCTGTTTTTTTTCAAGATCTTTTTTTGAACTTCTTATAATTTCCATATCTTTTTCAATTTCCCTTGTAAGTTTTTCATCGATTATAATAGGTGAGTTCTTTTTCAAAGAATCTATCAAGCTTATGCCTAATTCAGTTGCTTGAATGGATTTCTCTTTTATATAATCTCTATCATATAAAGTGTCTATGATATTGGACCTGGTTGCTTTAGTCCCCAAATTTTTCCTTTCGAGTTCTGAAATAATTGAAGCAGGAGAATATCTTTTAGGAGGCTGGGTCATTTTTTCCAATATATTTAATTTTTCTATTAAAACTTCTCCATTGAAATCTTTAATTTCTTTCTCTTCAATTTTAGAAGGATAAACTTCCATCCAGCCTTGTGATAAAATTTCCATACCTTTTTCAGAAAATTTTAAACCATTAATTTCCAATTCAACTCTTTTATTTTCAAGTTCTGCATTAGAGCAAAAACAAGAGATAAATCTTTTAACTATAAGCTCATATATTTTTTTATCTTCTCCTTCTAATTTATTATAAATTCCTGTAGGTGTTATTGCTGGATGCGCTGGATCACTTTTTTTACCTTCTACTGGCTTATCCCTAGCAACATTATTTACTAATTCTCCATAATGTTTTTCCAGTTGTTTTAATATTCTTTTTGGTTCAATTGTTTCTGGAATTTTTTGACTAGATGTTCTTGGATAAGAAATTAAACCAGCAAGATAAAGTTTTTGAGCAACTCTTAGGGTTTGAGAAGGAGTTATTCCATGAAATTTGTAGCTTTCAGTCTGGAGAGTTGTTAAATCAAAAGGACTAGGGGGTTCTATTGACTGTTTAGTTTTAATTGTTTGAGCTATTGCTTTTTTTCCAACTAAATCTTTGAATTTATCTAAATCTTGTTTTTTTGTTATATCTTTGATATATTTCAGTTCAGTTGTATTTTTTCCATCATTTATTTTAATAAAAATCTGCCAATAAGGTGATGATTTAAAATTTAAAATTTCTTTTTCTTTTTCTACAATAAGATTGAGTGCAGGGCCTTGGACCCTTCCTATTGACATTATTTTGAATTTTCCTGTTGATTTTATTGCATTCATAAGTGCTCTTGAAAGATTAATGCCGTATAACCAGTCTATGAAATGACGGGTCTCTCCTGCTATAGCCTGCCCCCATTCTATTGTAGGATGCCTGTCCTCAAAAGAATCCTGGATTTCTTTAGCTGTTAGTGATGAGAATTTCATCCTTTTTGCATCTTTTTGCCCTGCTATGAACCTTATTATATTATAACCAATCACTTCTCCTTCTGTATCAAAGTCTGTTGCTACAACTATTTCAGACGCTCCGGTTACAAGTCTTTTTATCAATTGAAAATATTTTTTTGTAAAATCTTTTTTCTTTATCTCATAGTTTGGAAACCAGGCTATATCAAATATTGGATAATCTGTTCCTTTTTTTATCTGGGATACTGTAAATAAATGACCTACTGCACAAGCAACTCTTATTTCTCTTCCATTTCTTTCTAGTTCATAATATGGGATACCATTATCAGAACGTTTGATTTCTCTTCCTTCTGATAATGCAGCTGCTATCTTTGCTGCTGCTTGGGGTTTTTCTGTTATTACCAGGACATATCCATCTTTTATTAATTTTTTTTCTTTAAATTCAGAAGGAGATTTTATTGCAATAGGACTTTTTTTAAAAGTTGATTTTGATTTTATCTTTAAAGTTTTTCTTGATTTTGATATAGATTGTTTTTTTTCTATGGCAGTTCCAACTTTTTCTATTGTTTCTATTTCTTCAATTGTAGGCTTAGGCTTGACAGGAATTTCCACTGTCTTTCTTACATGCTCAGGATTAAAAACTCCTAAGTTCTTTAATTCTAAAGTTTCTTGTTTAGGTTTTTTTTGTTTCATTTCATATACAAATCAACATTCAAATAATTTTTTCATGTCAGAAATTGAAAACCTCATCTTTTAAGATGAGGTAGTTTACCTGCATTCAATTTCCGAGCACAAGAAAATTGTTTTATGCAATTTTCTGTGCAGAAAATTCTTCTGAAAGAATTTTCATGCATCCTAAAAACAAGGGCCTATCACAAACC
>JAUYDD010000052.1 GCA_030704765.1 Nanobdellota archaeon
TACAAGAGAAGATTCCTGCTCAAGTAGACTAAATAGAGTAATAGAATATTATTGCTCAACAACTGGAGATGAAAAAGTAATAGCTGCTCTTCCATTTAGATGTCCTAATGGTTGTGGAGTTGGGGCGTGTGTTTTATAGAAAATGACATAAGTTTAAAAGCAAAATAATTTATATTCAAACCTGTTAATATAAATATGGAAGAACCAGAAAGAGATTTTTTAGAAGATTCTGAACAAATACCACAGCCATTAGCAGTAATTCCTTTAAAAGATTCACTTGAACTTAGAATTGAAGCTTCTTTTTCATTTAGTTTTTTTGGAACCAAAAAAACTTGCGATCATATTCATGTTTATAGAAAACTATGGGAAGAAGGCATTGATATTTCTATTTATAGGAATGGAAGATTATGCCTGCCTCTTCGTTATTACAAAGGATTTGATAACAGAAATAAAAGGCAATGGGACTTTCCTATTGATAGAGCTCTTGAAGGAAAACAAGTTAAGAGGTATATGATTCCAATAGTCTCCAAATTAACAAAAGCTATGCCTAAAGGATTAACAAGAGCATATGAAATTAGGCTTGCAGAAATAAATCCTTTTGAAATTCATTATGATGATTATCAGCAACATACAAGAATAAAAAAAGGCCATAAAGGAGAGGGATTCAGCACTTCAATTATTTTTAGCAAAGATTTAATTGAACAGGAATTAATAAAAGGATTCTGGAACAGGGATTGGTTTTATCCTGAAGGTTTTGAAATTGGAAGAAATGTTTGTAATGATTTTACAATTTATATTGCTGATTCAGATGAGTTGGCTAGAGATATATTTTTTAAAATAACATTAATTGACAAATATAAAAAGAAAAATCCAGATAGCAGCCTTTTTGCTCAATTGTATAGCGCATCAATACAAAATGTAGCATATGGCTATAAAATGAGATTTATTTCTCATATGATGGATTTTTCCAGAGATGATTTAATAAGATTAGTTAAAAGTGCTGTTAAGCGAGTTATAAGGTAATCAAGAATATTGTTACAGAGTCATAAGCACTGAACAATTAGCTATTGATTCTAAGATTAGGAAAGAATTTAATAAAGGTGAAAAAACTGATTCAACTGGAATCTACGAAATGAAATTATCTTGCAGAAAAAATCCAGTTATATGATGATTGTTTACAGAATTTAGAAGAGTAAAATACTGATAATAAAGGGCATATTCTTAAGGGATATGTTATAAAATATAATGAAGAAGATTCACTTAAATCAGCGAATGAACATTAATAATAGACATAAAAATTATCTTTATCTACCAATAGATAGTAATTATATTTTATCCTAACTTTTAATAATATTTGTGATAAAATAATATAATTATCGAAATTATTATTTCAAATATATTTTATTCGAGGTTTACTATAATTGAGAATTTGCTTTTCATAGGGTTTTATGCATTGATGTTGAGGAGAGCATGGGAGAAAGAAATGAGATGTTATCTGTCTTAAGTTTTGTCTTTATCTTCTTTTATAATTCTCTCTATGAACTCTTTTTCTTTTAGAAAAGATACTTTTCCTTGATATCTTACAGCTAGGTTGTTATCTTTCTCTTCTTTATCACCAATAACAACTATATAGGGAATCTTCAATAACTCAGCTTCTTTTATCTTGCCATTAATAGGCTCTGACTTGAGGTCAGTATCTACCCTGAATCTTTTTTCCTTTAATAGTTTTTCTAATCTTTCACAAGCTTTAGTATTCCTGTCTGTGAAATTTATTATTCTGATTTGTTTTGGTGCTAGCCAAAAAGGCAATCTTCCATTTGTGTGCTCTAATAATATTCCTATAAACCTTTCAAATGAACCTAAGACAGTCCTGTGGAGCATGACTGGCCTTTTATCTTCATTATTATTATCTTTATACACTAAGTCAAATCTTTCTGGCATTGCAAAGTCTAATTGGATTGTTGATGTTTGCCAATTTCTTCCTAAAGAATCCCTGATATGAAAATCTATTTTAGGCCCATAAAAAGCACCATCTCCTGGATTGATTTTAAAATTCATTTTTTTCTTTTTTAAAACTTTTTCTAAAATAGTTTCTGCTTTATCCCAGACTTTATCACTACCTATTCTTTTTTCAGGACGAGTGGAGAGCTCTACATGGTCGAATTCAATATTGAACTTTTTGTAAATTTTTGAAATTAAATCTATTATTTTTATTATTTCATCTTCTAGTTGCTGTTCTGTGCAAAATATATGGGCATCATCCTGAGTTATTTGTATAACTCTAAATAATCCGCCTACAACACCTGATAATTCTTGCCTATGGACAATTCCTAGTTCAGCTATCTTTAATGGAAAATCCTTATAAGATTTCTGGGAATTCTTATAAACCAACATTCCTCCTGGACAATTCATTGGCTTTACTGCAAATTCTCTTCCTTCATATTCTGTCAAGAATATGTTTTCTTTGTATTTATCCCAATGCCCTGAAATCAACCATAATTTTTTATCTAAAATCTGAGGAGTTGATATTTCCTGGTAACCTGCTAATTCATGCTCATTTCTCCAATATTCTATTAATTTATTATATATTATCCACCCATCATTATGCCAGAAAACCATGCCTGGAGCCATGTCTGAAAAAGAGAATAAATCCATTTGTTTTCCAATTATCCTATGGTCATTGTCTTTTAATTTTGAAGTGTCTAATTTTGATTTTGAAATTTCTTTTAAAAGTATTCTTGGGTCTATTACCTCATCTTTTGGAATTATTTTTACAGGAATTGATGAAGATTTTTCTTTATTATCTCCAATTGACCTAGAAAGTTCAGATAATGGGTGGCCTTTGCATTTAAGCTCAAATTCTTTATAATATCCAAAAGGAGCTCTTGTGACTTTATACCCCTTGGATAATTCTTTTTCTGCTTTTTTTAAGGTTTCTAGAGCAAAACCAGGTTTTGATAAAGAATGTGAAAGATGAGCATAAGGATAGAGAACAATTGCTTTAGGATTGACTTGTTTTGCTAAATCTTTGATATTATTGACATAATCTTCTATTATCTTAGGATTTGATTCATCTTGTGCTTCTACAGCTGTCAAGATGACCAAAGCTTCATTAACAGTTATCTCTTGTTTTCTTTGTTCTGTAAGTTCTTCTGGTTCTTTTAATGCTTTTTTCAAAGGCTTAAACTTGATATAATCACAATGCAATGAGAGTATTTTCATTCTATGAATATTAAAAAAAGGGGATTTATAAAATGTTTGGTGAATGGTTTTCATAAAAACGATTATATTCTATTAAATATATTTGTGTATAAAATTATATATAAATAAAATTTTTCATTAATTTATAAAGAATATAAAGAGGTTTATTTACAGAAATGAAGATTTTTAAAGTAGAAAAAACCAGGAAATCAAAGGTAACAAGAAAAATCATTGCTAATTTTGGTGAAGCTATTTATCAATGCCCTGAGATTAGGTCTGTGCAGTTAAAAGTCTATTTCAAGGATGGCAGCAGCCTTGGATTCAACAGGGATGAAGATGAGGATGATTTCAAGAGTTTTTTTGAAGGAAGTGAAGAAGAAAGAGAGAAGATATAGAATCCTTAGTGAAAGATAATCAGGATATTAATTTCATTGAAACTGCTAATAAAGTTAAAAGAAATTATTTTGATCAATAAGCTGTATATGTTCCATTATCAGAAAAAATCATTCTATCCCCACCAGGATTTATCTTACCGACTTTTTTCCATTCATTTCCTGATTCAAGAGCCCTATTTGGAATTTCAGCATAAACTTCATAGGATTCATTAGGATTTAATAAAGAAGATAATCGATAATCTCTTTTTTTTCTTTTTATACGGGTCCAAACGCGCATATCCCTGTTTATCCATCTTTCTTCCCAACCTTTTGCTGGAAGTTCTTGAACTTGATTATTAACTAGATTTTCAATGCCATCTTTTACAAACATTATTCTCCATGCTGCTGAAGGGATAGTTCCTATTTCTTCATAAATTCTTTTATTTGAATATTTTATAAATAAATCCTGGCCTGTTGCTGTGTCAACAAGTTGTTTGAGATTAAACACTTTTCTTAATAGTGTTGGAGGCATAGGAAGCACAGGATTAGGATAAACATAAATTGAAAGTACTGGTTCTATAATCAAAGGGGGATATATTGGACAAATAACTCTTGGTTCTATAATCAAAGGAGGATATATTGGATACGTAATTATAGGGGAAGTTATAATTATATCCTGAGATTTAGAAGAATTCGAATTAGACCCAAAAATAGAACCAGCAATTAATAATGATGCTAGTATTTTTTTTAATGTCATTATAAATAAAATATTATTGAACTTATAAGTCTTTTTATAATTTGATATATATTATGTTTCTGAACGGATGTGTTATAATTCTGATGAGATAAAAGTATATTTAAAAAAACCCATAAAACCCTTATTAAAAGGGTTTTTGGGTAAAGAGGTGTTAATCTAATTGTTATTTGGACTTTAAATCTTTTACGAATTTCAATGCTTCTTATGAAGTTCTTGTTCATTAGTAATAATACTTGAAATATCTTGGCTTGTTTCCTAGATCAATATTATATCCACACTTTTTTTTAGCAAATTCATCTGCTTTTCTTTCATCCATTATTCCTAAAGAATGAGCTATCTCATGATAATATACAAATTTCTCTAGTTTTGGTGAAAGATTATCTGCAATCAATATTGTATGAGTTTGCGGGACATATATTCCTAATGCTTTCCATGAATCTCCATGAGGAAGATGATTTGGAGGAACTAGATATACTTGAGGTTCAGAAACTTGCCCTATATCTTCATAATCAATATCATCTATATCTTGTTCATAATTGATTTGATTATCAAAATGAAACCTTTGGATTTCATTTATTAGATTCTCAAATATATCATCTGTATTAAAAAATTCTTCTTCACTATCATTAAAAAAATCAAAATCAATCATCTTTTTTCTATAATCCTTATTTCTTAGGTTTATAAATAATATGATTGACTGATGGAGAATACAGTACTTATTATGCTGCATTAGCATAATTTTCAGCTAAAAACTCATCCATTCCTTTATGATGTCCTATCTCATGCTTGGTTGTGTGATAAGCCTGTTCTTTAGATAGATCATCAGCAAGATAAATATCATGAGTTGATGAATCATATAATCCAATAGCCCTCCATCCATTTCCACTTGGCAATAGATATGCTGGAATTATCCATATTTTAGGAAGATTCTGAGGTAAATTAATAGCTAATCTTTTTTTTCCTTTATTTGAATCTGGAGTGTTTTTTTCACAAGAACCTGGATTTTGATATTTATCAAATTTAAAATCAAAGATATCTGATAGTTCTGTTTCAAGGCCTGAAATATATTTGTCTTTCATAGGTTTATCAGTTAAATTATCTATATAGGGGGTATAATTAAGTATTTATAATGGATTATATTATTAAATATAATATTCTATATTTATAAATCAATATGAAAATTTTAAAACAAGAGATTGTATTGAATGCAAGTTGCCATGAAGTTTATGAAGCTTTCATGGATTCAGAAAGACATTCTATGTTCACACATGATAAAGCAGAAATAGACCGGGTTGTTGGAGGAAAAATAAAAGCTTATGGAGATTATATAATCGGTGAGAATCTAGAGCTTGTTCCTGATAAACTAATAGTGCAGAAATGGAGAGCTAATGATTGGCCAAAAGAGCATTTTTCTATAGTTAGATTTGAATTAAAGGAGATTTTTGGATTAAGAGGCAAACCTAAGGCAAAAATAATCTTTACTCAAGAGAATATTCCAGAGAGTTTTTATGAAGAGATAAAACAAGGATGGCAGGATTATTATTGGAACAGCCTTAAGACTTCTTTTGGTTGGTGAAGAATCAATCATGAGTTAATTATTTTTATAGTAATCTATTAACTAAAGCATCTGTATTTTGAATTTAAATTATTCCTAGATTCCTGAACCAATGCTCCCAGACAGGTTCTAATCTATCTTTCCTGAAAAAGCCTATTATTTCTTCTTTTGTATAATATCCTATTGATTTTGCTTCTTTGGGATTTCTATTTACATCTCCTTCTACATCGCACTCATAAAGATACCAGTAATGTATATCTATTCCTCTTTTGCATGTATTGTCATGCACCTCTTCTTCAAGCAATAATCTAGGGTTTAGAACACTTAAGCTTGATTCTTCATAAACCTCCCTGTATAATGCTTGAACAGGTTCTTCATTTTCATCAACATGTCCTGCTAAACCTGCAAATCCATAAGGAGGAGATTTTCTATCTATTAAAAGATATTTATCTTCATTTTTTATTATTGCTCCTACTGAATAATGCATAGGCCTATTGTCATTTGATATACCTAATTTTGGATTTCCCATTCATTTATTCATAAATAAGAATATAAAAATATTTATGTCGAGAATTGAAAACCTCATGATTTATCGTGAGGTCGTAGCAAATATTACAGTTTTCAATTCTCGAGCATCCTAAAAATTTCCGAATAAGAAAAATCGTCTATCAAACTCCATTCTTTAGAATGGAGTAGACGATTTTTCAGGAAATTTTTTTGATATTGCAGAAAGGTGTTTGTTGTATTTAATCTAAAGGGACAGCAGATAAACATTTGTTATTTTTGCAGAGCACAAATCAGAGATTAATTGAAAATCAGTCGCTTTCAGGCAGCCTGATTTTCTAATTTTTATCGTTAGTGCATAAAACTGAAAGAGTCGATGGGCAAGCCAAGGTTAAGTAGTGGTGAAAAAGATTGCAAATCCTGCAGATTTCCCAAATTTATAGAGAAATGTTCAACTACTGCAAGAGATGATAACATTAATAAAAACAGACAACTCTATTATAAATGAATAAGATGATAAAGAAAATATTTCAAAAAATTCCAAAACTTCCATTATCCGCTTTAGTTTTCTATGTGAGCATTCTTATATTTTGGAAGTTTGGTTTTATTCCTAGTCCAAGCAATATCCTCATTTTTTTGGAAAATTTATATGAATTTTATGGATTAGTCGGGCTTTTCATTGCTTCGTTTCTTGAAGGGATTGTTTATTTTGGCTTATATTTTCCAGGATCTTTTATAGTTGCTCTGGCAGTTATTTTGTCAGATGGAAGTTTTATGTCTTTGTTGTCAATTAGTTTAGTTGTTGCCTTTGCACTGACAATAACTGCCCTGATAAATTACTCCCTAGGCAAGAAAATAATCGCAAATAGATTAGATAAGGAATTATTTCTTAAAGAAAAGAAAGTTTTGTCTAAAGGATTATTTATTTCTATGCTGCACCCCAATGCTTTAGCTTTTTATTTCTTTAATTCCGGAATAAAAGGACATAACTTTCTAAAAATTATTTTTGTTCCTCTTATCATGATTCCTTATGGTCTTGCCCTAGGTTATTTTTTCTATTCTATAAAAGATCCCTTAAAGAGAGCAATTGAAAGTCCTTATATTATGATTTCTATAATTTTGGTTTGGATATTTCTTGCTTTAATAATAGAATCTAAGAATAAAATCTTTACAACATCTTAACTATAAATAATAAGAACTAATTTATATCAAAAAAACAATGGGCCACCACACCCTAAAGGTTTTTTGCCACAGCTAAAAAATCGCCTGCTGGCGAGTGTGGTTTGATTGGCCCTTGTTTTTAGGATGCATGAAAATTCTTTCAGAAGAATTTTCTGCACAGAAAA
>JAUYDD010000063.1 GCA_030704765.1 Nanobdellota archaeon
AATCATGAGGTTTTCAATTCTCGACATTATAAAGTTTAGATATTCAATTGAAGTTTAGCTTATGGATTGTTTACATAACTTGCAGCATATATTTTTATAAAATCTATACTACAAATTAATTTTTTATCTGAACAAAGGATATGAAAATTAGAACAAACAATAACAATAATTAAAGATTTTATTAGAAAATTACCGAAGAAGGGAGAAGAATACTTCTCCCATTTCCCCTTTTTATCAAAGAAATTAAGATTATCTGTTTTTAAATCATTTAGATGATAAAATAATTATCATCAAATGAGTGTTTTTGCAAATCTAGTGATATCAAATAGTAGTTTAGAAAATATATTTAAAGCATTAAGGCCTGTTTTATTCATGAAAAAAAAGATAATTGACAAGATAACTTTAAAAAAAATTGAAAAATATTCAAGTTTGACAACAAAAGCTTTAGATATAGCAAAGAAAAACATCTCAAAGAATAGAGACATTGAATCTCATGAAATTATTCAAATGGTAGAAGCTTATCTATCTGATTCAAGGTATTTCAGGAGAAAAAGAGATTTTGTGAATTCATTTGGCTGCCTTAATTATGCTCATGGCTGGCTTGATTGTGGAGCAAGATTAAGAATTTTTGAAGTATCTGATAATAGATTGTTCACTGTTTAACTTATAAGGAAACTTTAAATATACAGATTATACTTATTTTTTTATGGTAAATATTAATTTGGAAGTTCCTGTTAATTCTGAAGATTTAGCAAAATTATTAGAGGCAGTTCCTTTAGAATGGTATAGTATTGAAGCTACTCTAAGGCCTGATATAGAATTAATAAAAACAGGCAGAATCTTACCAAATACTGGTTTTGGAATAATAAGCAGTCATTTTGCATATGGGAGTGGTTATCCTGTTTTTTTCCATGTAGAAGATGTAGCATTTGAGGATGCAATTGGAGGAGATGGCCCAAAACGTTTAAGAATAAAACCCAAAACTAACCTTGCTGAAATTGCATTAGGAAATAAACTTCCATCTAGTATAGAATTTATAAGAGCTGGTGGGAGTTCAGGAGAATTTCAAAGAGCTAGAGAAATTTCAATTAATGCAATAAGGTTAGAATACAAAGGTTATCTTTCATTTTATAAATATGAAGCTTCTTTAGATACAGGATTAAGTCTTAATCAACTAATACAAAATCCTTTTCAAAATAGTACAATTTGTTGTTTATTAGCAGAAAGAGTTGCTGAAGGAAATTTAGATTTAAAAGATGCACTAGATGCAGAAACTAAAAGATTAGAAGAAGCTAGAAAAAGAGGATATGAAACAACAGAAACTTTAAGTGTATTTTATGATAGAAGAGGAAAATATGAAGATATTTTACCTATAATAAATAGAGCAATTGAATTAGGGATTAATATATTAAAGCAATAATAATTTATTCTCTGTTTAATCATTTTTTTCTATGAACCCATACCCAGCTTAGAATGGGTTTAACTACATAATCAGAAGCAGTTTCCCTGAAAGAGGAGCTATTTAATTTTGCTAAGCGTTTTTTATCAACTTTATATAAGACATGAAGTACAGGAATTTTTCTTCCAGAATCATCTTCACCAATTTTTTCAGTTGCTTCTGCAAATTCAAATCTTTTTGGATATTTCCTGAACTCTCTTCTTTTGCCAATTGAACTCAAAAAACCGCTTTCAGAAAAAACTTGTCCTGTCTCTACTTGACTTTTCACATAGCCTACAATTTCTTCAATACCCTTTGAAGGAGAAGAAATATCAATCTCAAAGTATCCTCCATTATTGTCTTTAAATTTTATTCTAAAATTATATCCAAAATAATCAACATTTAAAACCCCTTTTTCTAACCTTGCAACATTCCTTAGACCTAAACTTAAATCACTGCCTCTAGCTAATTGATATCTTGTAGAAATATCATCATATACATTTCTAATCAATTTTTCACAATCCAAATTAACCATAAAAGCCCTATAAAACCTTTATTAAAAACATTTACTATACTATATCATCTATTATGAAAAGTAATCTATTTAAATAGGTTTTCGTATATAATACCAAATGATAAAAAGAGTAGTTGTTATAAGTCTCGGAGGTAGTTTGATAGTTCCTGATGAAATAAACATGAACTTATTAGATAAATTTAAGAAGATCCTAGAGAAAAACTCAAAAAAAAATAAGTTCATAGTTGTTTGCGGAGGCGGCAATACAGCGAGGACTTATATAAAAGGGTTGGACCACGGAGAGATAAAAAACAGTTTTTATCTGCAATGCTTGTTTGGACTAGAAGCTACAAGATTCAATGCAAAGTTTATGGCATATTTTTTTGGAAATCAAGCTAATTCTTATCTGCCAAAAGATATTTCTGATATAGAAAATCTACTTAAAAAAAATAATTATGTATTCTGCGGAGCATTAAGGATGAATAAGGGAGAGACATCTGATGCAACAGCTGCAAGATTAGCAAGATATTTCAATACAATTTTCATAAATCTTACAAATGTAAAAGGATTATATGACCAAGATCCAAAAAGATACCCTAAAGCAAGATTCATACCTGAAATAAGCCATAAGGAATTTTACAAAAAAGCAAAAAAGATTGTCTTTAAGCCTGGCCAGCATTTTATCCTTGATAAAAAAGCAGCAAAAATAATAAAAAAATATAATACTTATACTTATATTCTGGGCCCAGATATGAAAAACCTGAATAATTTACTAAATAACAGGCATTTTGTTGGAACTATAATAGATAAATAAGCTATTATTTGTTCTTAAACCAAATTTGAATAGGCAATAAAAAATTATATACACGATTAATAAATTCTGGGACAAATATAGCAAATATTCATTAATTATTAATTATGATAGAATTGAGAACTGCAGGGGTAGCAAGTAAGCAAAGCCAGACTCAAGATAGGCAAAACTTCTTTCTCTTATCTTTGATTTAACTCTTATATCGATGATACCTCTCTTTTTATATTATTAACAATCATTTGTATAAACATATAATAAAATCAAAAAAACAATGGGCCACCACACCCTAAAGGTTTTTTGCCACAGCTAAAAAATCGCCTGCTGGCGAGTGTGGTTTGATTGGCCCTTGTTTTTAGGATGCTCGAGAATTGAAAACTGTAACATTTGCTACGACCACAT
>JAUYDD010000005.1 GCA_030704765.1 Nanobdellota archaeon
TCTGAAAAATTTTGATGGCATGAAAATTCTTTCAGAAGAATTTTCTGCACAGAAAATTGCATAAAACAATTTTCTTGTGCTCAGAAATTAAAACAAACTAACATCCACATCTTAAAAGATGTGGTTTAATTTCTGACATTAATAATATTAATATTTGAGGTTTTAGGATATTATAGGTTAAATCAGCAAAAAAGTTAGTCTGGATTTGCACTAATCATCTTGTTTTATTATATTATGCTATATAACAGGTATAATATGACAGACTTCTTGGCTTATTATTGAATCATTAACGATTGTTTTCATTTTTCCCTCTCACTTTATCACTCCCGCCAGTTCTTCTCTTTTAACTCCTTGGAGTTGTAGATATTTTCTATTTCTTTAGTGATGTCATTTATTGCTTTTTCGTCAAAGACCCTTATTATTGTTTCATAGTGGGTCTTGAATGCACTATAAGTAAAATTAGCTGAACCTAAAAACAGGATGTTTTCATCAATTAAGAAAATTTTTGAATGAATTAAATTATTACTTTCTGGTTTTATTCCAGATTTACTATCAAATACTTTTAATTTGAATATCGAAATATATTCAATATCATAATCCTTGATTATGAATTGAATTGAAAAGATAATTATTGTCAATATAATCAATATGATTGGAAGAAAAAACATGATTGTCATTAATAAATATAGGATATAAGAGACTAAAGATAACAAAAATAAGATTATTGCAATTCTTTTAAGAATGACCTTAATATGCTTTGCTTTTTTATTAATTATTTTTTCTTCTTTTATTATATCGGAAGGTCTGAAATCTGACCATTGATTTGTTTCTAGTTGATCACAAGTAATAAGAGTTATTTTAATTCCTTTGTTATGGAGATAAATTAATTCTTTTATATATTCAGGAGAAAGATATGGGCTGACTATTTTAACCGAAGATCTTGCATTTTTTATTGCATTCAAGATTTCTTGGCCTTTTCCTCTTCCAAGAGTGATCTTATTGTTATTACTATAGGTTTCCATTGATAAAATTAGAAATAGATTGTATTTATGGTTTCTCTTAGACCTTATTCAGCTAATTGAACCTGTTTAGTTCAATCAACAGATATTACTGTAAAGTTTATAATTATGTATTACTTATTAGTTTAGAGTAATATCACTTAAGCATTTCATCTCTTGGGATGGAGCAAATAAGGACTTTGGCCTTTAGACCCTGATTACTGTCTTGAATCATATTTTATTCAATCCTTAATTCTTTGAACTTTTCATCTATCTCTTGATCTATTGATTCTAGATTTATATTCTGATAGCCTTGGTTTATCCTTGATAAAAGTTCTGCTTGAACTTTGTTTTTCAATTGATCTTTTATGTAGATTATATCTTTTAATGGTAGAGTTTTGTCTAGGGGATTTATCTTATCCCTGTATCTTTTTGCAATATTATAGCTATTAATTAATTCATTTCTGTATTTATTTGAATATTTATCTCTTAATTCTTCATTATTCATTATTGATTTTTCTAATATATCATGAACTATTGCATTAGCAAGATTTCCAATAAAAATATCTATAAACTGATTTCTATTTTGAGGCATTTTTTATTCCATCCATAATCTTATTAAAAAGATTGCTGTATATTTTTTTATATTTTAATAAAAACTTGCTTTTATCAATCATATTTTGCTTTATTTCATTTATAGATAGATCAAATTCATTTTCAATCTCTTTATTTATGATATTGCTTGATAGTTTTTTATTTTGCATGAATAATTTTATTGAAAATAGATTCCTTATTAGATAATATTTTTCCCTTCCCGTTAAAACGTCAAAACTATCTATAAAGATCTTGCTTTTTAATAAGTGCAAATCTAAAAGCTTATAATTAATCTCTTTTTTAATCTGATATATAAGTCTTTTTTTTGAAATACAGGATGATAGCATCATTTGATATAAAGGATCTGTATTCAAACCTTGTATTAGAGATTTATTATTTAGAATCAATATATCAGGATCTATACCTGATTTATTTAAAATTATTGTTTTTATCTCTTTTTTATTTATTTTCTCATCAGTTATTATCAATATATCAATATCATTAAAATTAAATCCTTTTTCTAAAAAAGAACCTGTGATTATCATGTTTTCATAATCTTTTATGTTTCTTTCTATTATAGAAAAAATTTCATTTATAATCTGAATTTTTATAGGTTCTAAACCTTTAATGTTATAAAAAAAAGGCTTATTGCTTATTTGATCTAATTTCTTATTTAATGGAGTGACCACTACATATTCTCCAGGTTCAAGCCCTATTCTTGTTTTTGGAAGGTAAACCTGGTCCATTTTTGTTCCCTTGCTTATTCTGCTTATTATTTCCATATTACAAAGTTTGCTATTGCAAATGGGTATTTGGAAATCTATTAGATTTCTATATTACGTAATAATACGTATTATTATTTAAATCTTTCGTATCCCTTATCTAGATATCAAAAAACAATGGGCCACCCACACCTAAAGGTGTGGGTTTGTGATAGCCCTTGTTTTTAGGATGCATGAAAATTCTTTCAGAAGAATTTTCTGCACAGAAAATTGCATAAAACAATTTTCTTGTGCTCGGAAATTGAATGCAAGTAAACTACCTCATGTCAAGAACCATGTGTTAAAACACATGGCGTGTGGTTCTTGAACACCCCCAAAATTATTTTTGCTTTCTACATATTAAAATAAGTAAGGTACGCAAAAAATAATTTTGCTGGTCTTAAAAGATGAG
>JAUYDD010000058.1 GCA_030704765.1 Nanobdellota archaeon
CCTGAAAAATCGCCTACTCCATCCTGAAGGATGGAGTTTGATCGGCGATTTTTCTGATTCGGAAATTTTTAGGATGCTCGGAAATTGAATGCAAGTAAACTACCTCATCTTAAAAGATGAGGTTTTCAATTTCCGACATAAACTATATTTATTATAATTTCTATAGAATTTATAGTTTATATATTTTTCTATAATAGATTTATCATAAAAAAGTTTCCCTAAGAACCGAACGGAACTGTTCGACGCCGCCTGCCCGGCGCCTCGCCATTTTGATATCTCTTAGGGCGGGTTTTTGTTGTTTTATTATCACCAAATCCCTGACGGGATTTGTACCCACACCTAAAGGTGTGGGTTTGTAGTGGATTTGGTGAGACAGAGTGAAAAAACAAAGCAAGAGCTTTGTCCTCTGTCTAAAGACAGAGGTTTATTTTTTACTCTGTATTATAGTTGTGTAAAACATGCTTTGATTACAAGATTTATCTTATCCCTACATTTGTCTACAGAATATTAACTTTGTAGTCACCCAAATTCATTTGATCTTTTTTAGATTCTTATATTCTTTTATCAATAAGTCAATAGTTGGTCTTAAATTATGGCTCTTTTGATATTCTTGCAAGGATTGATAATATTCCCTTCGATTTCTGAAGTCTATATTTACTGGAGGAAGTCCATTCTTTAAGAGAATATTATTCAGTAATAATCTTCCAACTCTGCCATTTCCATCTGCAAATGGATGAATATTCTCAAATTGATTATGAATAACTGAAGCAAGAATCAAACCAGGATATTTATCCTTATTTTTATTATACCAAAAAATAAGCTCGTTTAACAAAGAACCAACTCTTGATTGAGGTGCACCCATATGTACAATATTTCCAAGTCCATCGCGAACAACAACTTCCTCGCCTTTTTTTCTAAATTCTCCTGCAAATTCTTTAGAATTTTTAAAGACAATTTTATGAAATTCTTTAATGAGTTCTAAAGAGATATGTTCTTTTGTATTTCTTATGAACTCAATAGCATCATTTACACCATAAGTCTCAGCAATATCTCCCTTAGACTTTTTAGGCCATTTATCTTTTTCAAGTATCTCTTTTACTTCCTTACGGCTAAGTTCACTTCCCTCAATTGCATTAGTATTATAAGTAAACAATTCAGAGAATAATATCCATTGTTTTTCTGAAAGATGAAATACTTTCAATTTTTGATTTTTTTCTATATTTTCAACAAAACCAATCTCTTCTTTAGAAAGAGGAGTTTGAATAGGATCTTTAATAATTTTGTATTGATTTATTTCCTCTAAAATAAGTCCTTCTGCTTTTTCTTGCCTTTCCTTCAAGATTTTCTCATTTAAATCTTTGCCAAGATATTTTCTTATTTTATGGATTTTAGTTCCTTCTCTAAAAGAATGTCCTAAATAATATTTAATTCCATTTTTTATTTTCCTTTTTTCAATATACATAACATAATAATAGGTGACTACATATATAAACCTTTCTGCATTTTTGTCTACAAAACTCAATAAAGTAAAACCTGCCCCGAATCTGCCAAAATGGTATCACGCCGCTGCCCCACACCCTACACATTTTACGAATCTTTGAGTGTATTTTTTCTGTTGTCTTTATTGGGATTTATATATATTTTTTATATATTATTTAGGGTTTATAAATTTGCTCGTAAAATAGAGAAAAATGATTTACTTTCTTTTATTTAAAATTACCCTATACATTATATAAACTCCAAATATAAATAAGATTAATCCAAATAACAACGGAAAAAATAATAATTTATGCAAACCCGTTTCAGTAGTATTCTCATAAGGATTTTTAGGATTATAATGAACATTAACTATTTTTCCAACTGGATTCTTTTCTATAAATTGATTTACCTCATATAAATTATTGTAACAAGGTTCACCAAAATATTGATTATATCTTGATTTGTAATTCAATTCACCAATATTGTATTCTATTTGGATATTTGGAGAATAACAAATATATGTACCGCTTCCCTGTCTACTACTAATATTAACAGAAACTATCTTGGCATCTGTAGTTGGCCAGTTTATTGCAGAATAATTTTTTAACAATGGAGCTAATCCAAAAAAATAGAATACATAAATTCCAACTATTAATAGAATAATTCCAAATAGCCAATAATTCCTCTTTATTTCCATGATTTATGATACTGAATTAAATATAAAAGTCTTTCTAATCATTTTACTTTATAGTATTATTTTTTTATTAACCTCCTTGGAAGTGATTTCATAAATCCATCAACATCTTTAGGACTAATAATATATTGGCTCCCATCAATTAGTGTTATTAAAACATAGGACGATTGTACAATTGCAGTAGTAGCTTTTTTAGTTACTGGATTTACTTTTGTTGAAGGTGCTGCAGTCATCCATTTAACCAATTTAATATAATTTGTTGAAGCAATAATTGTAGAAGGAATCATTGATGGATTATAATTTTGAGGTAATCTTCGTGCACCTTTAATATTAGTATTATATCTCGCTAATATCATTTTCTTCCAAGAATTATCAGTGTATTTTTTTAATTCTTTCCATTCTATTTTTCTTATATCTACAATAGTTTCATAGGGAACTTTTTTCCAAACCAATCTTACAAAAGTTATGAACTTTTCATCTATAACATAGAAGTTCCATAATGGGATATCTAAAGATAAGATTGATAAAAAACAGAATACTCCAAATACAATTACAAGAAACGCTACACTTATATCCCCCGGACTTTCAGCAATTAAATATATAAAAACTCCAATAAGTATAAATATTGAAATCCAAAAATATCCATAACGCTTTCCACGAAAATCTATTAAACCTGCAAATTTCTTTTTCATAATAATCTAATGCTTATTTATCTTAAAAATCTTACTAAATTTTATTGTCATAAAATTACACCCACTGATTCGTAAAAAGAGTAGGACGCCGCTGCCCTGAATCGAACCGGGAGGCCGAAAGGCACCGCTCTCAAAGCGGTTGGAGTACCAAAAACTTTAAATAATACAATGTATACATAGTAATACAATGGATAAGCCGATAACAACAAGATTGCCAGAGGATTTTGTCTCTAAAATAAAGGAAATATCAGAAAAAGAGAATATTGATATGTCCACCGCAATAAGGAGATTATTAGCAGGAGCTATAAAAAAATGGAAAATAGAATATGCTCTGTCTCAATATTCTAAAGGAGAGTTTTCTTTTGGGCAGGCAGTAGATTTTGCTGAAGTTAGTGTTTGGGATTTTCCTGAGCTTCTTAAAAAATATAAGATACCAATAAATTACGACTTAGAAGAGCTGGGAGAAGACCTTAAATCTATAGGATGGAAAAAGAAATAGTCTCTAATGCAAGTTCTCTTATCTTTATAGAGAAGGCAAAGATATTTAATCTTGTAAAAAATCTGTATAGCAGAATATTAGTTCCAGAAAGAGTGTTAAAAGAGATTTTTAAATATAATCGGCCTGAAAATATAGTTATAGAACAGGAAATTAACTCTGGGTTTATCAAATTAATTAAAGTAAGGGGGGTGAAGGATTTTCCAATACATATTGGTGAAAAAGAGGCTATTTCTTTATGTCTCGAAAAAAATATCTTTCTTTTTTTATCTGATGACAAAAAAGCAAGGCGCTATGCGCGTTCTTTAAAAATTGAAACAATAGGTGTTTTAGGGGTTATTATCAATAATTTAAAATTAAAGCATATTAATAAAAGAGAGGCTAGAGCGTTAATGGAGAAACTTATAAAAGAAGGCTATTATATGGATCCCGAGTTATACGCTGAAGTTATGAAAATAGGTGATTTTTATTAAAATTAGGCATTAACCGCTGCTGCTCAAAGAGCGACATTTTGTTTAGAATCATAAGATTCTTTGTACAATTCTTGTACAAGTTTTTTATGTCGAGAATTGAAAACCTCATGATTCATCATGTGGCCGTAGCTAATGTTACAGTTTTCAATTCTCGAGCACAAGAAAATTCTTTCAGATGAATTTTCTGTGCAGAAAAAACCATAAAAGTTTTTTCTTGTGCTCAGAAATTAAAACAAACTAACATCCACATCTTAAAAGATGTGGTTTAATTTCTGACATTATAAATTTTTAAGGTATTATTAAACTACTTCTTTTTGAATAATCTCATGTAAATAAAGCTACCAATTTCTATTAGTATCAGAATAATAGGAAAAACCAAAATAAATTCTGTATTAAAGGTCATCTTAAAATAATTTATATTATTAATGCAGTCAACTTTTGGAGCAATTTGCCCAACGATTTTTGAACAATCTGCAAATATCCAAAATAAAATACTTATAAGAAAATAAAGGAATATTGAAATAAAAAATCCTTTTTTAAAATTATGCCAAAATTGAGTCTCTTTAATTTTATCATAGGTTAATCCAATAATTAGGCCTATAAAAAATGCTAAGATTGAAAATATTATTGTTACAAGAATATTTGATATTAAAATGCTTATGCAAGAAGATACATAAAAATCTTTCATTATTGCAGGTTCTGGATAATCTCCAAAAATCCAACTATAAACAGGGCATTCATTACCTCCAAAACCAAAGATTAAACCTCCACCATGAAATGTAGTATGGGTTAAAGCTCCATAAATCCAAATATAGATTAAAAAAATTATTGGGATTAATGAAAATATAATGCCAAATTTTAACCAAGATTTCATTTTAACACCTTTTCTAAATTATTAATAATCTATTCTTTTTAATCTTTTCTACAAGGTCAATTTTATCCCACGCCTGTCCCAAAAATCAAGATAAAACTTATTTTATCGATAATAAAATAAAAAATCCGCCTCCTGCCAGGAATCATGCCCCTTTTTTTATTATTAATATGTTCAAAATTAATAACTCCATAATTTATTATGGAGCGTAACAAAAGATACTATTATCAATTTCGGAGCATCCTAAAAACAAGTGCCTGACACAAACCATATCCTTTAGGATGTGGTGGCACATTGTTTTTTTGATATCCAAAGAACAATCAATAAATTTTCCTAATATTTCCCTTTGCATCCTTGTCCAGAACATCCACTATATTTCCTCATAGGAGTATTCGCTGTCTTTGATGAATAATCATCTTTCCCTGAATAATCTCCTGTTGCAAAAGATGCAATGCCTGAATAACTTCCTCTAAAACTTGCTTTAGAATAATCTTGATTATCAGGATATTGGCTGTTAGAATAACCAAGTCCAGTAGGCTTGTTAGGATTTGAGAATCCATAAGAAGGCCTGTCTTTTCTGAGATTTCTAGAAAAAAGAATTCTTGATTCACTAGAATAATCAGGATTCATGAATGCTCTTCTATTGCATCTGGGATAATTAGGGCATTCTCTGCAATTTCCTATGCATATAGGATTTTCTTTACTTAACTGAATAGATTTTTGTTCATACATGTTATTTATTTTTTCTTCTTGGTCTCAGGATCTACACTGGTAATTTCTTTTGAATTTTCTTTTCCAATTGATTTTGAAACTTCAGAATAAGATTTATCAAAATCTTCTTTCATTATCTTAAACTCTTCCTTTACCTGGCTCTTATAATGCCTTTTTATTGCATTCATTCCAGCTTCACGGCATATTGCCTCTATTTCAGCACCAGTAAATGATTCTGTCTTATCAATATAGTTCTTCAAGTCAACTGATTTGTCCAATGGCATTTTTCTTGTATGTATTTTGAATATCTCTTCTCTTGTTTTCTTATCTGGTATATCAAGTTCTATAATAGAATCTATTCTTCCAGGACGTATCAATGAAGGATCTATAAGATCTCTTCTATTAGTTGCAGCAATCACAACTACTTTTTCAAGATCTTCTATACCATCAAGTTCAGTTAAAAGCTGGTTCACAACTCTTTCTGTTGAATCAGTCAATGAACTTCCCCTTATTTTAGATATAGAATCAAACTCATCAAAAAATATTATAGATGGAGCAACCATTCTTGCTTTCTTAAATATTTCCCTTACATGTTTTTCAGATTCTCCTACCCATTTTGATATTAGTTCAGGGCCTTTTACAGATATGAAATTAGCACTGGATTCATTTGCAACAGCTTTGGCAAGCAAGGTTTTTCCAGTACCAGATGGACCAGTCAATAATATACCTTTAGAAGGTTTTATCCCAGCTTTTAAAAATAAATCAGGTCTTTTCAAGGGAAGTTCTACTAATTCCCTTAATCTCTCTTTAGCATTGTCAAGCCCTCCGATATCTGACCATCTTATATTAGGTTTATTTATCAAAACTTCCCTCATTGCAGAAGGTTCAACAATTTTTCTTGCTTCAAGAAAATTATCTCTAGAGACTTTTATCTTATCAAGTATTTCTATTGGAATCTCCTTATCCATGTTCTTTAATTCATTGAAATATGGTCTTATTGATTTCAATGCAGCTTCCTTGCACAGCACTTGAATATCAGCTCCTGTATATCCTATTGTCTTTCTAGATATCTCATCAAAATCAACGTCTTTTGATAAAGGCATGCCTCTTGTATGTATCTGTAGTATCTCTTTCCTTCCTTCTTCACTAGGAGGATTTATCCTTAACTCCCTGTCAAATCTTCCAGGTCTTCTTAATGCTTCATCAATATCTTCAGGACGGTTCGTTGCAGCCATGACAACCACTTGGCCTCTTGATTTCAATCCATCCATTGATGTTAAAAGCTGTGCTACAATTCTTTTTTCTGTCTGGTCAATTCCTTCTCCTCTTTTTGGTGCAATTGAATCAACTTCATCAATGAATACAATAGACGGAGCATTTTTTTCAGCTTTTTCAAACACTTCTCTTAGATGTTTTTCAGATTCTCCATAATATTTACTCATAATTTCAGGTCCTGCAATAGAATAGAAAGATGAATCAATCTCATTTGCAACAGCTTTGGCAAGTAAAGTCTTTCCAGTTCCAGGCGGGCCAGTCAATAATATGCCTTTAGGTGCACCAACTCCTAGTTTTTGGAAAACTTCAGGATGTTTCATAGGAAGCTCCACCATCTCCCTAACAAGCTCTATTTCATTTTTGAGCCCACCAATATCCTCATAAGAAACACCAGTTGATTTTTCTTCAGTCACATCTTCTGAAACAATGACTTTTGTCTCAGGAGTGACTATTACCTTATTTTTCGGTTGTACTTTGGATACAATATAGCTCAGTTTTGTTCCAAATACATCAATGACTATCTTCTGATTAATTGTCAAAGGTTTTGATAATAGCTTATTATGGAAAAATTCAGTTGGATCTTGTGAGAACTGTATCTCTTGCATTGGAGAAAGTATTATTGATTTTGCATTTTCAACTTCTGCCTTTTCTACTTCAATTTTTTCTCCAATAGAAGTGTTTAGGTTGCTTCTTGTTGTTCCATCAAGCCTTATTATTTCTTTTTTCCTTTCATCACCAAGTCCTTCATACTTGTACTTTGGACTTGGTGAGACAGGGGAAACAAAAGCTTTGCGTCCCCAATCTGAAGATTGGAGTTTGTTTCTTTCTGTATTACTATGTGACCGTAAAGCTCTGACAACAATAGTTATCTTACCTTTTAATGTAATAATGTCTCCAGACACCAAATTAAGCTCATCCATCATTCTTGAATTTATCCTAGCTATGCCTTTTTCTATATCTTCTTGCAAAGATTCAGCAACTTCTAAAAATATTTTTTTCTTTTCAGCCATTTTATCTTCTTAAAAAAACAACCTCCAATATTCCATTCCTGAAAGTATAGTCAAAATTCTTAATATTCACAAATCTAGGCAAGGACTTCCTGAAAACAGTGCCATTTTTTAGTTTCTGCGTAAGATAATCCTGGCAGCATTCTATATTTTTTCTTTTAGCAACAACAATAAGTTTACCATCTTTTACATCAACATCAATATCTTTTTCAGAAAATCCGGGCAGTTCAAAAATAAAGAATATTCTGTCATCACTTTCAATAAAATCAATTGTCCTTTCTTCTTCCTCGCCTTCTATCACTGGTTCATTTCCATTTCCTCTTCTATTTGAAAAAAATTCCCTTACTAATTCTTCAAATGGATCATCATCAAAAAATCCCATTTATATTTCCTCCTGCAAATATTCATCTTCAATATATGGCCCTAGTGTCATTGTAAGTTTTTTTAAGATTTAATTAACCTAAGTATGCGCTCGGAGCTCTTTCTAAAGCTGCTTTTGCACTCTTAAGATATTCTGTCTCTATCTTCCTGTATCTATCCATGTCAGATCTTGATACACTTGCTCCGACTTTCTTAAGTGCATCTTCAAAATATTTGAGCCTGATTTCTTTGTTCCCCATGTCTTCTCTTAAGCATAACATAGCAGCTTCCCTGGCCAAGCTTTCTATATCAGCTCCAACATATCCTTCTGTTTTTTCAGAAAGATAATAAATAAGTTTTTCTTTTTCACTCAAGTCTTCAAAATTTACAAATATACATTTTTGTTTTTTCTTTTCTTTATCGCTTTCACACTCTATTCTTTCAATTCTTTTTCCTTTATACATATCCTCCAAGAATTTGACTTCTTCAGCTGAAAGTTTTATTGGCATATTTTTTGTATGTATTGCAAATATCTTCTCTCTTCCTTCTCTGCTAGGGCTTCCGACTAGAAGTATCCTGTCAAACCTTCCTGGCCTTAATAAAGCAGCATCAAGCATATCAGGCCTGTTTGTTGCTCCAATGATTATTACATTAGAAAGATCTTCTATACCATCCATTTCTGCTAATAACTGGTTCAAGACTCTTTCTGTTACTTTTGATCCTTGATCAAGGCCTCTTTTTCCAGCAAGTGAATCTATTTCATCAAAAAGTACAATGCACGGTGAGACCTGCCTTGCTCTTTCAAATACCTTGCGGACCCCCTCCTCTGATTTACCCACCCACATAGATAATAAAGAAGGCCCTTTTATCTGTATGAAATTAGCTTCTGATTCATTTGCAACAGCTTTTCCAAGCAAGGTCTTTCCTGTTCCAGGAGGGCCATAAAGCAGTATCCCTTTAGGAGGCCTTATACCCATTCTTGTAAATGAATCAGCAAACTTAATAGGCCATTCAACAGCTTCTTTAAGTTCTTGTTTGACATTATCAAGCCCGCCTACATCATTCCAAGAGATATTTGGAGTCTCAACTAAAACTTCTCTCATAGCAGAAGGCCTTACAACTCTCAATGCATCAGTGAAATCTTTATGAGACACTTTAAGTTCTTTTAACACTTCTTCAGGAATCTCGTCTCCTTCTTTTAAGTCTCCAATTTTAGGAAGAATTTTTCTTAAAACAATCATTGCAGCTTCTTTTGCCAAAGCATTTATATCAGCTCCAACAAAACCATGAGTAATAGCTGCTATTTCTTCTAGCATACATTCCATAAGAATAGGATTAAACTCTTCTCTTTCTTTAGAGGATAATTCTTTTAGAATTGATTTATTTTTTAATTCATCTTCATTAAACATATTTAAATACCTTTCTAGGTTTTCTAATAATTCTTTGTTTCGTTGGATTTCTTCTCCAATATTTTTGGATTTATCACTTTCCTTATTTTTCTTATATTCATTATTTAAGGAATTCAAAGACTCCTTAACAAGATTAATTTTTCTAAGAATATAAGATTTTTTAATAGGAGGTACAATGGGCATATTCCTTGTATGTATCTTAAGAACTTGCAATCTTCCTATCTTGTCAGGCGCTCTTAACTCTATTTCCCTGTCAAATCTTCCAGGTCTTCTTAAAGCAGGGTCAATTGAATTAGGCCTGTTTGTTGCTCCAATGACAACTACTTTTCCTCTTGATTTCAAGCCATCCATCATTGTCAAGAGTTGTGAAACAACTCTTCTTTCAACTTCACCTGTGGTATCTTCTCTTTTTGGTGCTATTGCATCTATTTCATCTATAAAAATAATCGATGGAGCATTTTTTTCAGCTTCTTCAAACAAGTCCCTTAATCTTTTTTCAGATTCTCCATAGAACTTTGACATGATTTCAGGCCCATTTAATAAAAGAAAATTAGCTTCTGACTCATTTGCAACAGCTTTTGCAAGCAAGGTCTTTCCTGTTCCAGGAGGTCCATGCAACAAAACTCCTTTTGGTGGCTCAATCCCTAACCTTTCAAATACATTAGGATGCTTTAAAGGAACCTCGACCATCTCTCTTATTTTTTTTACTTCATCAGTAAGTCCGCCTATATCTTCATAAGTGACTTGCGGAACATTAGTCTCCAGATTCTCTATTGGTTTTGCAGACAACACAATCTCTGTATTTTCAGTTATTATACAAGCCTGTATCGGATTTGTATTGACTATCATAAACCTTATCTGTTGCATGCCTCTAAATCCTCCAAATCCCATGCCTCCAAAAATTTCATTGAAATTTCCAAAAATATCATTCATATCAGAGAATTCATCTGACATTGGATCTTTTCTTCTTTGCATACCGCCTAAAACAACTATATCACCTTTCATAACAGCTCTTCCTAAAAGTCCAGGCTTCAAATCCCCTTGGATTTTTATTCCTTTCATTGCAGGAGCAATCATAACTTTTTTTGCTTCCTTGATATTAGCTTTGAATAATGTTACATTCTCAGACACGCCTGTTCTTGCATTTTTTCTTATTATTCCATCTATCCTTATTATACCAGCGCCAACATCAGCAGGATAAGCTCTATCAGCTATTGCTACTGTTTCTCTGCTGCCTTTAATCAAAACTACATCCCCTCTTTTTATTCCAAGTTCTTTCATGACTTCTGAATCTATTCTAGCGATTCCTTTATATGCATCATCCTGCAATGCTTCTGCAACTCTTAATTTAATTGATTTTTCATTTGCCATTTTATTATTTTTCTTGTCTTAGTTCTCCATTAATATTTTTATATCCATTTAATTTAATATGATTGTTGCTTGAATTATTATTGCCAAAATTTAAGCTAATTCTACCGAATTCTTCAAAACACAGTTTTACCATATCATCCATAATTTTTTCTTGTTCTTTTATAAAATTCACTATTTCTTTTGGTATAGACACTGTATAACTGTTGCCAACATATCTCATTTTAACAATAAACTCCTTTTTTTTAAGATCCATGAAATCATTGTGTTCTTGTTCATCTCTAGGATGTATTATCTTTGCATTGCACTTTGGGCAAGACATTGCTCTTAATACAAAACCATTCCTGACAGTTTGCACACGCTCCATTTTTGTTTCACATTTTCCACAAAAGATAGTGTTAGCAAATATGTCAATCATTTTATTATTTGGTGGTCATAAGATTTAGTTTAATAATTATAAAAGAATTCCTTGTGATTGGTTGATGTTTATATTGCATATTCTGTTTGCTCAATTTTAATTCAAACCCTTGAAAAGCCAGTTTCATGACATTGCATGTCTTGGCTCTTCGAGGGGAAAAGAGGTGTTTAAAGTATAATGTATATACTTTATGTATATACGATAGATATATACTATATAAATCTTTCTAATGCTCTTCCAGTAGTAAAAAAAAGATAAATTCAATACCTAAATTCAATTCCACCAAAGACTTCATATTTAAAATCTTCTTTAAAATTTCCTTTTCCATTAAAATAAAGTTTAGAACTATATTTTTTATTATTATATAAAGATAATTCAAGTTTTCCATTTGGAAAATATTTTTTATAAAAATCTATGATTTCAGGATCATTCAATGCAGATAATGTTGCTTGTTCAATAGCATCTATTGGAGCAGAATCTGCTATGCATCTAGAACTCTTAGAAACGCTAGCGCAACCACTCGTTATGCTTAATAAAACAATGCTGGCTAAACCAAATAATTTTCTTTTCATTATTTTCTTGAATTAAAACACTTTTTAAGATTATTCATCTTGTCAGTAGACGAGCTTTTTCCTCTAAATTTAAAAATTCTTCTGTTTTAGAATTTTTAAGCCACAAAATTTGATTGACAAATTTTGATGTTTAGGAAATCTTCAAAGTTCATAAACTCTCTTGCACATTTTAACCCTTGCTTACCTATCCCCCTCTTTCATTCATATGACACTATCTATAAAAATTAGAAAATCAGGCTGTCTGAAAGCGACTGATTTTCAATAATCTCTGATTTTTGCAGAGCAAAAATCAGCAAATGTTCAACTTCTGTCTTATAGGCTGAATTATTCCATACCACAAAATTATCCGAATAGATATCCTGGAAGATAAAAAGCATTATGTTGCTCTAGTATAGAAAAATATATTAAACTGTTATACTTAAAAGTATATTATATATTAAATCAAAAAATATAACTATATCAATATAATATATATTTTAGAATATAATAATGTTTTAAAATATGTCAAAACTAAATAGTTACAACATAAAATGACACTAGAAAGATTATTATTTAAGACAACTGCAACTGCTCTTGCAGCAGGAACTATTCTTGGAGTAAGTTATCTTGCTACAACTGCTCTTGAAAATTTTGAACCAATAGAAGTTGCTCAAGCCCAGATTCGAGCTTATCAAGAAATTGAACCAAATCCAGAACCTGTTAAAAAAATTGTAAAAAAAGTTATAGTAAGAAGCCATTCTCCATCTGAACAACAATATGCTGATAATCATAATAAAGAAAATACAGAACCAGCATACACAACTGATGATGTTCAAGAAGTTTGTTTAACTAGAACAAGGATAATAGATGCATCACCACTAGTTTCCCAGGAATTTACTCAAGTTCAAGAACAAAGATCACCATTTGGTAGCCAAGTGCAAGTTCAGACTCCTTCAAGACAATTCCAACAACAATTCTCTAGTGAAATGAATATAAGAGGGGCTCCTGATACATATCATGCTCATGTTCATTATAGAAATTATCCAGCAAATAATTGCTATAGTCATATTTATTGTGGTCCTAGAAGGCCTGTTTTAAGAGCAATTGGCTGGACAACTGCAGCACCTTTTAGATTAGCTAGATTGGCTGTTACAGGAAATTTTTATCATCCTATGGATCCAAGACATAGATTTAATCGTTGGTAATTTTTTTCTCAAATATTAAAGTGAAAATAAGGTATATTTTTCAAAACAATAATTAATTTAATCAAATTAAAAAACTACAAATTATTATTATGTCGGAAATTGAAAACCTCATCTTTTAAGACCAGCAAAATTATTTTTTGCGTACCTTACTTATTTTAATATGTAGAAAGCAAAAATAATTTTGGGGGTGTTCAAGAACCACACGCCATGTGTTTTAACACATGGTTCTTGACATGAGGTAGT
>JAUYDD010000059.1 GCA_030704765.1 Nanobdellota archaeon
CCTGAAAAATCGCCTACTCCATCCTGAAGGATGGAGTTTGATCGGCGATTTTTCTGATTCGGAAATTTTTAGGATGCTCGGAAATTGAATGCAAGTAAACTACCTCATCTTAAAAGATGAGGTTTTCAATTTCCGACATAACTTAATAATTAAATATCTTAAAAATTAAAAATTATATATCTGCCATTCACATCCTTCTTCTTGCAGGATTATTGATGAAATATGCTTTATTAGACACAGTATCTTTTATTATTCCGTCTCTTTCATAAATTGCTTTAGCAGGAGGAAGTTCAAATCTTCCTATTATCCCAATCTTTGAATAGACAATATAAGAAAATATCCTTTCTTCACCTGGATTCAATGCTTCAATATCCCATTCCAGTCTTTTATTTGCCAAGTCTATCTTATCTGGAGAGACAGCTCCAAATCTTTCATATAATGTGACAATCGAGGGTATTTTATCAGTTATATTTATTCTTTCACAATATTTTTTTGCTTTGACTTTTATATGTATTCTCAATGCAAACTCTCCGCCTTTGGTCTTTACAAAATATATATTCTTCCTTACAATAAGTTCTGTCTTAAGATATATGTTTAATAATACAGCTAATATGATTATAAGTAAAATCACAATTATAGGATATAACCAGTTGGTCTTAACAATGATTTTGTATTGTTCATTAGGGGCTAGTTCTTTATCCCAGATATAAGTCCTTGAGATTCCTTCACTCTGTATGTCTTTTGGTTCTATATTGAAGTTTGTGAATAAATAAGAGAATAAGTTTCTTTTTATTCTTATTTCAACACTCTTTTTTACATTACCTAGATTGTTTTTTGTAACTTCTACTCTTTTGATGAATATTCCTTCTTCATATTCTTCAGTGTCAATATTTTCTTGTTCTAAAAATCTTATCATGACTTCTTTCTCACTCACTTTTCCCCCTGTCTCGACCTTCAGGTCTACAATATATTTTCCAGCAATAGAAGTCTTAAGTTTTTCTTTGTCAATTGGAATATCAAATTCTTTTGCCTCTAATCCCAATAAAGGTAAATCTTTTTGATAAGAAAAAAAAGCAGAATTGAATGTCATTTTAAGGTCTGGAAAATCATGAGTGATTGTATTTTTAGTACTTGCTTTCAATAAACTGGATTCAGGGTTTATATTGGATAATGATACAGATATAGCATCTCCAAGAGTTAGTATATTGATGCTTAGTCTTTCAGTCTGAACTTCATCTTTAGAGTTTTTTATTAAATATTCAAAGGTCAAGAAACCTTTTTTAGATCTTAATGCTTCTTGAGGAGAAACATAAATCTTTATAGTTTTTGTCTCGTTATTCTTGAGATTTATAATATTCTTAGGGTTTATATCAACTCCAACAATAGAGTAAATATTGAAAATATCATCGTTTTCCAAGTTTTTCAATACAATATCAAATACAGCAGGTTCATTTAAGTCTGTAATAAAACCATCAGAAATAGGTTTTACACTTACATCAAGTTTTATTGCAGAAATAAGCGCAATTTGTATTAATATTAGACTCCCTAAAAAAATAAACATACCCTTTTTCATATGATACACCAATTAGTATATTAATAGCTAAATACTCATATATAAACATTTTTATTTGGCAAATATATGGTTTTTAAGCTCGGATTTTCAGTTTTATCTCTGGCCTTCTAATGCTAAGAAAGATTTTGCTTGTGCTAATAATTCTTCTAATTCTTGTAAAAGTTTTATTTCATAATCAGATATTCTTTGTCTTATTATATATCTTTCATATAATCCTCTTAAAAACTTCCAAAAAGGTGCATTTTCCCACCTATCTTCATAATCTTTTATCAGTATAGCTTTGAATTTTATTTCCATTGCAGCACTGTCCATTTTCTCTTTTCTACCGTCTTTTTGCACTTCAATTGATTTAACTCCAGTTAAAAGCCAGTTCATCTCAATTTTAAACCTGAAATAATCTGAAATATCCCTTTCAGCTTCCCATCTTATCTCTATTTCTTTTGTATCTCCTTTGACTTTTTCAGTATATTTTTTTTCATAAACATCATAGTTCTCATCCCTTAGCCAATCATATAAGAATGTATAAAAGTCTTTAAAGCTAAATATTCCTGTCTGCTTTATTTTTCCTGAAAAAACTGTATCTTTTTCGCTCATAATGACAATTATTCAACCTCTCTTTTATGTATATATAGAAATAAAACCATTATTTAAATATTACTTTTGTGTAGGAAATTGAAAACCTCATCT
>JAUYDD010000071.1 GCA_030704765.1 Nanobdellota archaeon
TGAAAACCTCATGATTTATCATGTGGTCGTAGCAAATGTTACAGTTTTCAATTCTCGAGCACAAGAAAATTGTTTTATGCAATTTTCTGTGCAGAAAATTTTTCTGAAAAAATTTTCATGCATCCTAAAAACAAGGGCCTGTCACAAACCCACACCTTTAGGTGTGGGTGGCCCATTGTTTTTTTGATGCTCAGAAATTAAAACAAACTAACATCCACATCTTAAAAGATGTGGTTTAATTTCTGACATTAACAAAAGGTTCTTATTGAAACAAATGCTCATTTACTTTCTAGAATAAAGCAGGGGTTATAAACACTTCAATCAATGCAGCTATGAAAAGGATAACAACTGCAAATATGATTAAGTTCAAGGAATCCTGTAAAATGACCCAGAATTTTTCAGATGTGACATCATGTTTTATTATAGCAATGCTTATTATCCCTCCTGCCAATGCACCTGCAAAATATGATACAATCTCCGGTATTCCATGTATCATATATCTCACCAAACCTAAAGGTAAGTTAGCAAGGTCAGATTTGGAAAATATGCCGATTGCAGCAGCAATTACACTTGCATTCCAAGCTAGTATAAATATAGCTCCAGCACCAAATATTAGTGAGAAAACTAATGTAAAAATCAGGACATATATGTTATTAGCAAAAATATTGACTATCTTGTCTTTCGCAGTCAAAAATCCAGTTGTTTTTGATACATGTTTTACACCATATTCAGAAACACAATCATCAAAATGAGCAGGCCTATTTATCATGCAATAAGTCTCTATTTGTGCCCTGAAATTCTGGTTGCCATCTGAAAATACAATATACCAGAATGAAAAAGCTACAATAAATCCAAAAAACAAGAACATGAAATAAATTAAAGCTTTTCCATGCTCTTTCATCAAGGGTATGAAATTTTTTTCCTTCAGGTCTTTTTCTTCTTCATTTTTTATTGCAAAATACATAAAAGGAATTGAAAACATCACACAAAAAGTCACAACCAAAATTCCAGTGTATTTTGATAAAACAGGGTCTCCTGAAAATATCCATTTAGTTAAAAACAATGATACTGTTGCATAAAAAGCACCAATAAAGAACATGTCCCATGGCTGTTTTTCAGCTTTTGCAGGATTAATAAGTAATTCAAACATCTTTTTGCCTCTTTGATACAATATTACAATAAATAAATAGTTTAAATATTCTTTTGTTTTTTTAGAATAGCTGGTAAATTATTTATCAATTATCTCTTTTTTCTTAAAGCAAAAACTCCTGTTCCTGCTAAGCCTCCAAGAACTAATAATTCTAGTGCAGAGGGTTCTGGAATAGTTGATATAACAATATTATCCATATTTCCCGGAAGCTATTAAGAACTTTGAAAAACAAATAGGTTTTTCAAGAAAAAGATAATCTGTTGAAAGGAGATGACAACTTGAAATCAAAAAAATTTCCTGAAATCAAAAAAATCTTTCATAAGATTTTTTGGAACATTCAAAATCTTTTAGAGATTTTGAAGTAATCATCTACTCCATTCTAAAGAATGGAGTTTGATAGACGATTTTTCTTATTCGGAAATTTTTAGGATGCTCGAGAATTGAAAACTGTAACATTTGCTACGACCTCACGATAAATCATGAGGTTTTCAATTCTCGACATAAT
>JAUYDD010000073.1 GCA_030704765.1 Nanobdellota archaeon
GGTTTTTTGCCACGGCAAAAAATCGCCTGCTGGCGAGTGTGGTTTGATTGGCCCTTGTTTTTAGGATGCTCGAGAATTGAAAACTGTAACATTTGCTACGACCACATGATAAATCATGAGGTTTTCAATTCTCAACATAAATAATATTAACTGCTATGTGTAAATATTAACCAAAGCTTTTTTAAATCTGGTTTATTTGCTTTTTATATTAATGCGGGGGTAGCAAAGTGGTCAAATGCGCAGGACTTAAGATCCTGTGGCTTAGTGCCTTCGTAGGTTCAAATCCTACCTCCCGCATTATACCTAAAGTATAATGCGTAACATTTATATATAGAAGATACTATCTTTCTCTATGAAGAATAAACTTAATAGACTTGAAAAAGAGCAGACAGTAAGCGAACTTAAAATTTCTGAGAATAACAAAAAATTAATTGATACTTTTATTTCTGATTATATAAGTCATCTTGATAATACAAGAATAAACAAATACAAATATTCTCTTATTAGATTTGCTCATCTCATTGAAAAAGATTTTAATAAAATTAGTGAAGATGATACTCAAAAGATAAACGCTGTAATTGGTAAATCAGATTTAAGTGCTAGAACATTACAAGATTTTGTTGCAGAAGTTAAAAATTTTTATAAACGGATGTATGGAAAAGGAAGAAATATCCCAGATAATATTTTTTGCCTTAAGGCTCCAAAATCAAAAGGAAAGTTAAAACTCCCAGAAGAAATGCCAGATGAAAAAGATATTTATAGAATGATTAAGGCCTGTAATAATCCTCGTGATGAATTTTTAATTGCCTTGATTGGACTTGATGGTGCCTTAAGACCTGTAGAATGTAGGCGGGCTGTTTGGGGGGATGTGAAGAAAGACCAATATGGTCATTTTATTATTATTCATACTGCAAAAAAATCAGGAGATAAAGAAACAAGGGTTGTAAGAATAATAAAGTCAGAGCCTTATTTTATTAGATGGTGTAATGAATACCCTGCTGAAAGAACTGATAATGCTCCTTTGTTTGTTAATTTTGCAGATTTAAAACCAATGTCACAAGGAACTATAAGTGCATTGTTTAATAGATTAAAGAAAAAATTAAAATTAAAGGTCATGTATCCTTACCTGCTTCGTCACGGATTTATCACAAGGGCTTCAAAAGACCCTCAATGGACAGAGTCATTATTAAAAAAATTTATTGGTCACTCTTTAAAGAGCAATACAATATCTGAATATCGGCATTTTGGCGACGATGACTTAAAAGATATTCAATTACAAGTTAATGGTATTGTTAAAAAAAATTTTAAGAAAGAACCTGATAGAAAACCAATCAAATGTCCGAAATGCAGTAAATCAAATGAATATGACGCAGAATTTTGTTATTTTTGCAATATGGCTTTAACTCAAAAAAGATTAGTAGAAGTTAATGAAAAACAAGAGGCATCAAATAAACTTCTTTATATTCTTGCAAAAAAAGAACTAGAAGGTATGAAAGGAAAAGAAAGAGCAGAAACTGAAGAAGTTTTGAAGATGATGGAAAAGAGTAATTGAAATAGTTTAAATGGCTTAAATAAAACTATAAAGAGGTCTCTATTCTTAGAGTAAATTTTAAAAACCGCTATATATTGGTATTTATATGTGGATTGCAAAAGTTAAATTATTGGATTCAAATTGTGTATTTGCTACTAAGCATAAAAAGTATTATTTACAATCTTATGAACAGGCACTAACCCATTATAAAAAAGGGAAATCATATTTCTTTATGTCTTCACATATTCTTATAGGAAGTTTAGAATCAAAAAGAAAGTATCTTGCTGAATTAAAAAAAGATAAAAGAGTAAAAAAATTAGATGTAAATGGAGATTTAACCATAGAATTAATTGAAAAAAAATCTTCTGATATGGATTTATCGGTATATAAATCATTTTATAATCCCGAGATTATTCTTACAAAACCCGGATTTGTAGATTCTGATGGTTGGGAATATTATGAATTTGCTAGTTGGAATAGAGAAGCAATAAATAAAATAATTTCAGCAGTAGAGAAAAATTATCAAGGTCAATTACTAAAATTAAAAGAAACTAAAAAATATGACATTTATATGCCAAAAATACTTCCTAAATTAAGTGACAAACAAAAAGAAGCTATTTCTATTGCAGTTAAAGAAGGATATTATAATTTTCCAAGGAAGATTGAATTAAAAGATTTGGCTAAATTAAGCAAGTTATCTTTTTCCACTTTTAGAGAGCATCTTAGGAGAGCCGAAAATAAGATACTTCCTTTAATGTATAGAGACTATATTCTAAAATAACCGCTTTATAGCGGGTAAAATTTCATATTATATTGTGTAGCTACGGCTACATGACAAATAGAAGCTTAGTTCAACTTGTGAAAGCCCCACTTCCTTCAGATAGTGCAAACTGCCTGAGGTCAGGAGCATATCCTCCTTATAATCTAACTTCAATAGCCACTTATCTTAAGGAAAAATCTGATTTAGATGTTCAAATTATTGATGGAGAAATTTTATCTTTAGATGAAATTATTGCATCTCTTCATCCACAAGGAATTATTGGTATTTCTTCTACATCCCTAGCATATCCTGCCGCATTGAAAATTGCTCAAGCATCAAAAGAAAAAGATTCTTTTGTTATACTAGGTGGAATTCATGCTTATCATTTGCCTAATGAAATACTTGAGAGCAGAAAATTTATAGATGTTGTTGTTCATGGTCAGGGTGAAGAAGCATTTAGAGAATTAGTGAATGGAGAAAACATTCACAATATCCCCAACATTACATTTAGGGATAAAAATAAAATAGTATCTAATCCTTCTAGAGTTATTAATCAAAGAGATTTACCATTTCCAAATTTTTCTCTAGTATCTGACTTAAACAGATATTTTCAAAACTTTCAGAAACATTATGGTTATAAAAGAAAAGATGGCAAGGGTTTACCTGTTTATTCTTCGTCTGGATGTTTATATAGACTTAAAACAGGAGGATGTGAATTTTGTTCAATCCCTAATCAGCCATATTCCATTGTCAGACCCGAACAATATTGGAGAATTGTTGAGAGACTGAATCAAGAATTTGGAGCTAATTTTATTTGGGATATTTCAGATACATATACTTCTAATAAAGAATGGGTTAGAAGAGTTTCAGAAAGTAAACCCAAAGGTATCTCAACTTCATTTAATGTATACGGAAGAGTTGATGATATAAATCCAGAGATGTTAGGTTATTTAAAAAAAATAGGAGTTTTAGAATTATTACTTGGTGTTGAATCTTTTTATGACCCAACTTTAAAATCAATTAACAAAGGTTATACTGCTGAACGAGCAAAACAATCTTTAAGATTATTAAGAGAATTTGGTATTAATGTAGAGCTTTCTTTAGTATTAGGTAATACGGGTGAAACCGAAGAATCTTTGAAAAGAACATTAGAAATATGTGAGACATTACAAGAATTAGATAATATTGATGAAAATCATTGTAGTATTCTTATTCCTCTTCCTGGAAGTAAGGTATATAGAAAGTTAATGGAAGATTTGGATTTAAGAAAAAAATATGGGAGAGATTTAATTGATTATGAAAGACTACAAATAGAATTCTTAGATAGATATACTCTATGTGGTGCTTCCAAAGTATTTGAATATTATAATAAAATAGAAAAATTGTTCAATCCCGCAGGAGCATTTTATTCTCCAAAAAATTCTCAGTTCTATACACAAGGGAGGTTTAGAGATGATTTAGCATGAAATTTAAAAAATTAGTGGTTTTAGATAATATACTCTTGTCTAATGAGCAAAGAAGTAGACTAGAAAGTTGTTCAGAAGAAATAATTTATTATTGGAGTAAAAGTAAGTCTTCTTCTGAGACTATTCAAAGGCTTTCAGGAGCAGATTCTTGTGTTTCATGTTGGACAGAGCTTCCAAGAGAAGTATTTGAAAAATGCCCACAATTAGCATATATTGGTTTTTGGGGGCATTGGTTTCATCATAGAATTGATGCTCAAGCTGCACAAGAACACAATGTTGTCATTGATAAAGTTCCAGATTATGCAACGGATGCAGTTTCAGAAATTGTTTTTGCAGGAATATTAGAGAGAGCTAGATTTCTTTCAAAGTCTTATCAAGATGTAAGAAAAGGAAGTTTTGATTATGAATACATCAAAATTGGAGAAGAAAGAGAACTTCCTAAAACGTGGTTATTAAAAGGAAAAACTCTTGGGATTATTGGTTTAGGAAGAATTGGTAAGGAAGTTGCTAAAAAAGGTTTATATGGATTTGGAATGAATGTTGTTTATTATTCAAGAACAAGAAATTCAGAATGGGAAAATAAAGGAATTAGATATAAAGAACTTGATGATTTATTGAGAGAGAGTGATGTTATTTCTGTTCATGTGGGACATGATTGCGAAAAAGAACTTATTACTAGAGAAAGAATTAAGTTATTAAAAAATGGAAGTTTATTTGTTAATACGAGTGTTGGAAGCGTTGTAGATGAAATTGCTTTAATTGATGAACTAAAAACAGGAAGAATATCCACATTCTTAGATGTTTATCATAAACTTCCTCCAAGGAAGGAACTAAAAGATTTACCTAATGTATTACTTACCTATAGAAAAGGCTGGTTTACTCAAGAGTCCCTTAGACTAAAAGGAGATAAATTAATTGAGAATATAGAAAAATATTTATCTAGGAGTGCTTTATGACAAGGCAACTTCTTACTCCTGAATTTGAAGATAAAGCATTTGAAATAATACAATTATCAAGTTTTAAAGACCTACTTAATTCTAACCGAACAGAAGATAAAAGGATAATTGCAGAGTATTATGAAAAAATAGAAATCCACCATTTAGCAATTGAAGTTTATTTCAGTTTAAGAGATTATGATTCTGTAAGAAGATTATTGGAAAAGGGTAAATCAAAAATAGGAAAAAAGTTTGATAGATATGTTTGGGAATGTGAGGTCTTTGGAAAATAATTAGCTAACGGCTAATGGCTGTAGTTAGTAATTTTTTGTAGTATTTTATATATAAAACATAATGTGTTTGTCATTTCTGCTCTACTACTTCTAAATAATTTTGATATTGAAATATTATTTAAAATTTGAATTTTCTAGCTTTTGTTGGAAAATTATGTATAAATAGGTAGGTATAACATTTTCAAGGGGTAAATAATTATAATAAACAACAAAAATATTATTCAAAATTTCTTCTGGTCTCTTGAACTTGAACTGGTCTAAATTTTCTATTTTCTCCCTTAAGGTCAAGTCTGTCAACAATTCGTTTATTTGAAAGTCTCAATCTGCATATTTGTGAAATTGTCAGACCACTAAGTATTGCTTCTCTCGTAATTTCATTATATAACTCCATAGAAACTTTAACTTGTATTAATTTTTCTAATGTCATTTTATTTTTTGACCCCCTTTCATTCAAAATAATCTCCTTCTAAGTGGAGATGTCCATGAATCCGAAAGACCATGCAAAAGCAATCCAAAAATAATAGCTTGTATAAGTGTAAATTTATTGAATGGAACTCCTATGAAATAAACTTTTTCTGAAATTACTGCATCAAAAAAACAATGTGCCACCACACACTAAAGTGTGTGGTTTGTTACAGGCACTTGTTTTTAGGATGCTCGAGAATCGAAAACTGTAACATTTGCTACGACCTCACGATAAATCATGAGGTTTTCGATTCTCGACATAAT
>JAUYDD010000074.1 GCA_030704765.1 Nanobdellota archaeon
ACCCTAAAGGTTTTTTGCCACGGCAAAAAATCGCCTGCTGGCGAGTGTGGTTTGATTGGCCCTTGTTTTTAGGATGCTCGAGAATTGAAAACTGTAACATTTGCTACGGCCACATGATAAATCATGAGGTTTTCAATTCTCAACATAACAAAAGCTGAAGAAAAAGAGACCCAAGGTCTTCCTACTGTTGGAATATCATCTAAAACCAATCTCAAAAACACTAATTATACAAGAGCCATAATATTGGGGAATGATACAAATTTTACTGAAAAACCAATAGAAAAGCCCCTACCAAAACTCGAGTTTAAAGTAGATCCTATTAAGACTATATCTTATATGTCTTTTTTTATATCTATTATGATTTCAATTTTAATACTGATATATCTTATCTACAATGTTCTAGCTTTAAGAAAAAATAATACTGAAAATGCTAAAAAAATAATAACTAACCTTAAGCTCGAAGGTTATAGTGATGAAGAAATAAAAAACCTGCTTTTAGATAAGTCCTGGCCTAAGGAATTAATAGAAGATTCAATAAAAGAATAATGAATGGGGCAGAAATAGCAAATATTTATTTATTATTAGTTAAAATGCGATTAGGAGAGATAAAAATAGCAAGCAAGTATGGGAAATTAACTTACTTTTTAAAATTTGTAATCTCTCTTTTCTTATCTCTGATTCAACTTTCATCTCGATGAAACCTCTCTTTTATTAGATTAATATGATTACTTATTTTAAATACATTTTTATTATTTGAACTATATAACAAATAATCTATTAATTTAAATCAAAAAAATACTGATATTTAATAAAGAAAAAACAAAAAATTTTATTTCTTAAGATAGTCTATTTATGTCCCGGACTCAAAAGAATAATAACCTTTAAAAACCTGTTAAAATTAGAGTTTTCATGGCAGGACCAAGTATAAATTTACCATCAAGCTATGGAGGTTTGATGCGTTATAATGAAGAATATAGATCCAGATTCATGTTAAAACCAACTCATATAATAATATTCATAATCTTAATTATTGTGTTTGTTGCAGCTTTGAAGATAATGTATCCTATACAATGATATTCCTATTTACACTAAATTATAAATACTTTCTAAAACCTTTATAAAACATGTTTCCAGGAATAGATCCAAAAAAAATGCAGTCTATGATGCGTCAGATGGGAATAGCCCAGGAAGAGATAAATGCAGAAAAAGTGATAATAGAGACTCCTGAAAAAAGCATCATAATTGAAAATCCCTCAGTAATAAAAGTGAAAATGCAGGGACAGGCTAATTTTCAGATTTCAGGAGATGTAAAAGAGGTTCAAAAAGAAGTTGAAAAAGATACTAAAGAAGAGGATATAAAGACTATAATGGAAAAGACCGGATGTTCAGAAGTTGAAGCAAAAAAAGCTCTCAAAGACTCTAATGGGGACTTGACAGAAGCTATTCTTAGTTTAAGCTGATAAAGCTAAATCTAGATTATTTGTTATTACAATTATCAAAAAAACAATGGGCCACCCATACCTAAAGGTGTGGGTTTGTGACAGGCCCTTGTTTTTAGGATGCTCGAGAATCGAAAACTGTAACATTTGCTACGACCTCACGATAAATCATGAGGTTTTCGATTCTCGACATAAAGAAATTTATCATCTGACTGGTATCAAAAAAACAATGTGCCACCACACACTAAAGTGTGTGGTTTGTTACAGGCACTTGTTTTTAGGATGCTCGAGAATCGAAAACTGTAACATTTGCTACGACCTCACGATAAATCATGAGGTTTTCGATTCTCGACATAAT
>JAUYDD010000075.1 GCA_030704765.1 Nanobdellota archaeon
TGTTAAACATAATAAGTTTAGCTTTTCTTCTTTTAGCTTGCCTTAAAAAAGCTTTTTCATCTTTTGAAAAGTTTTTTTCAGTATAAATATAGCCTATATTCACCATCTTTTTTATATATAATAAGATTTTGATGTTTAAAATTAGTTACATTTAATAAAAACTAGTTTTATAAATTATAAAATCTTATGATTATTATGTCAAGAATCGAAAACCTCATGATTTATCGTGAGGTCGTAGCAAATGTTACAGTTTTCGATTCTCGAGCATCCTAAAAACAAGGGCCTGTGACAAACCCACACCTTTAGGTGTGGGTGGCCCATTGTTTTTTTGATATCAAAAGGTGAAAAATAATGTATATACCTATTTTAGGAGCATTTCTTGAAGCTACTGCAATGACTTTAGAAAAAGAAGTCATGAAAAAAAAGAAAGTCAATTATAAGAACTATACTGTTTATGGATTTTTAGCAATTGTCCTTGTCATGCTTCCATTTGCCTTCTTCTTTTGGAAAATAGATAACGAAGCTCTAGAAACAAAGAACCTTTTGATATTTTTTTCCATTGTCTTTATTTCTATTCTTGCGAATATATTGACATATTATTCATTAAAAAGAGAAAACTTATCAGTATTAGAACCAGTTAGGATGCTCCAGCCTTTATTTACAATACTTCTAGCAGTAATCCTATATTCTTCAGAAAGAAAATTATCTGTATTTGTATTAGCAATAATAGCAAGCATTGCTTTGATTTCAGGGCATATTAAAAAACATCATCTAGTATATGATAAATATATCATAGCTGCTTTGTTTGGAAGTCTTTTTTTTGCAATTGAACTAGTAATGTCAAAATCTATATTAAGCTACTATAATTCCTTTACATTTTATTTTCTAAGATGTTTGATGATATTTTTAATCACATTAGCCATATTTAGGCCAAAAGTTTCTATGGATAAAAAAACCAAATTCATGATTTGCATAATTGCTATTATCTGGGTATCTTTTAGAATAATAATGTACTATGGATATGAAGCCTATGGTATTGTATTTACAACTATAATGTTCATATTAACTCCCGTATTTATTTTTATATTTGCTAAAATCTTTTTAAAAGAAAAAATAACTATAAGGCATATTATTTCAGCTATAATAATAGTGGTATGCGTAGTTTTAGCTGTAATTTTAGAAAATGCATTTTAAATAATCTTGAAAAATTCTCTTGTATTTGTTTTTCAACTTCAACTATCTCTAAATTCTTTATTTCAGAGATTTTTTTATATGCAAAGATAACATTAGCAGGTTCATTGTTCCTTTCTCCTTTTTTTGGATGTAAAAAAGGGCTGTCTGTTTCACAAAATAAGCTCTCTAATGGAATCACTTTAACAGCATCTTGAAGTTCTTTATTATAGCAGATATTAGTAGGAATACTAAAATACCAATTGTTTTTTATTATTCTTTTAACTAGTTCAAGTTTTCCTAGAAAACAATGCATAACAACTTTCTTTGCTTTTTCTTTTTCCAATATTTCAATGACTTTTTCTTCTGCATTCCTGGAATGAACAATTAAAGGAAGATCAAGCTCTTTGGATAATCTAATGAACATTATAAAAGTCTCCTTTTGCCTTTCAAATTCTTTACTTTTTTTCAAGTCAATTCCAACTTCCCCTATAGCTATTATCTTATCTTTATTTTTTTTAATAAAATCCATTCCATCAATAAGTTCTTTTTTACTAAGTTTTAGAGCATCAATAGGATATATTCCAAAAGCTATTTTTATTTCCTTGTATCTTTTAGACAATAAAATATTTTTCTTCATGACGTCAATATCAACTGAATTATTAAGGATGATGGAAACATTATTGTTCCTAGCTCTTTTGATAATCTTCTCTATATCAGTATCATTATATACTTCAAGATGGCAATGATTATCAATGAACATATAAACAAAAACTAATTCTGGTTTTTAAGGGTTTGGTTGAATGCTCTAACTCTGTATATCTAAACAATTATGTCGAGAATCGAAAACCTCATGATTTATCGTGAGGTCGTAGCAAATGTTACAGTTTTCGATTCTCGAGCATCCTAAAAACAAGGGCCTGTGACAAACCCACACCTTTAGGTGTGGGTGGCCCATTGTTTTTTTGATTTAGAAGAATCAGAAGGATCTAGTTTTGGAGGAGTAAATAAATTTTGACTTGGTGATGTTTCAGTCGGTCGAGGTTGATTTTTAATTTTGTCTTGTTCTTTATTATAAGTCTCCCAATGTTTTTTATCCCAGTACATAATTGTCCTATAACTATAATTTAAGTTTCTATCTGTAATCGGAACTTCTACGCCACCATAGAATTTTCTATAATAATATTTTTCACGTTCAGCGCTGTCAAATATTTTAAATGGATAAGTAAATATTTCTTCAAAAGCTTTATCAATTTGATCTCCTATTTGGTCACCTATTCTTCTTCTTCTTTTTGGTCTTTGTTGTGTTTGATTTGTAGAGGAAGTGATTGAATTCTGATGTTCTTTATACATCTTTTGTTCTTCTTTTTTTTCTTCTGCTGATAAAGCATTGTAAGCTGCATTAGGATTATTAAGGATTCTTATTGCTTTTTGAGCTAACTTTGTATATTTCAACTGTTTATCACGTTCTTCTTCTTTATCAAAAGGAACACGTTTTTCAGATAATTCGCGAGCTTGTTTCCATTCCTCATAACTTATCCTATAGTTTGATGGAGCTATATCTTTTGCTTTTAAAGGATTTGAGAACTCTAAAAGACCTAGCAAACCTGCTGATACTTTTGTTAAGAAATTCCTTCTTGATAATTCCATAGAAAATATGGTGTCATGGAGTTTTTATATATTTCTATGATCTTTACTCTTTTATTTTCTCTAAAATCTCTTTTGCAATTTTTTCTATATCCTGCTCTCCGTTTATTGTTATTAAAATGTCTTTGTATTTTTCTAAAATAGGTTCAGTTTCTTTATGATAAATAAAAAGACGTTTTTTAATTTCTTCAGGATTATCATCTTTTCTTCTGTATAATTCTCCTTTGCATTTATCGCAGATATTTTCTTTTTCAGGAGGATTTGTAATAGTATTAAAAACAGCTCCACATTTTTTGCAAGATAATCTAGAGGATATTCTTTTAATAGCTAGTTCATCATTCAAAGTTATTTCTATGACTTTATTTATTTTTGTTATTTTATCCAGAATATTTGCCTGGGCTATATTTCTTGGAAAGCCATCTAGAATAAAACCATTTTTACAATCAGGCTCTATGATTCTTTCTTTTAGTATTTTTATGGTTAATTCATCTGGAACTAATTCTCCCTGATTTATATAACTATTAACTTTTTCTTTTAATTCTCCAGTTATATTTCTAAATAGCTCTCCTGTAGAAATATGGGAAATAGCAAGTTTTTTAGATATAATTTTTGCTTCTGTTCCTTTTCCACTTCCTTGAGGGCCTATAAAAATTAGTTTCATATTTATTCTCATTATAATTGTTAAATATAGGAAAAAGGGTTTTTAAAAATATCCAAAGCAAAAAAGATAACTCCATTCTTTAGAATCGAGTACAAGTCTGAAGGACTTAGTGATTTAATGTTTTTCTCTCTATAGATAATTATTTATCTTAGTTATACTTTGATTATTCATGGAAATTCGGGTTTATGCTATGCATATTGTTGGAGGAGGTCCATTAGATCCATATGCATCTCCAAGCTATAGTGACTTGATTCATGCTCATAGAAGAGTTATTGAACATTTAATGAGAAAAGGTTATGAACATGTAGAATCAGGATCTATTGAAATAATTCCTTCAAAAGGAGTTCCTCTTAGGATTAGAGAGACTTTAGCTTCTCGCAATGTTCTAGTTGAAGCATATGTTCATGCAGATATAGAAAAAAGGAGAACATTATTAGACATGGGCATTGCTACAATCCCAAATAATTTAGAAAGAATTATAAGTATGATAAATTATGCTTCAATTTTAAAATTTAAACTATGTCCCGGTTCAGAGATATGGGCAAAAAGAGATTTAGAATTATTCAAAGAGTTATACAGAAATTTACTTTTAAGGTGTGAGGAAAGTTCTCCAGTAAAAACTATAGTAACTGAAAATAAATTAATTTCAGTCCTTAAATATAGTGAAAAACATAAATAACTGAGCAAAAATTTATTTCCTTTCCTATAATTAAATATGTCCTGGAGCCAGGATTTCATAATGTATTTTTTTTAATTTATTTAAACTCTCTTGCATTTTTTCTGGGTTACTATCAAGAAGGTCTGTTCTTCCTATTCCATTATGGAACAAAGTATCTCCTGAAAATAATATATTCTTGTATAGATAGCATAAAGAATCATTAGTATGCCCTGGAGTCTTTATTACCCTAAACAATATGAGAGCTAATTTATCAATATTATGATAATCATAGACTTTTGCATTTTTAAATAAAGAAAGATTGCCTATATGATCATAGTGATTATGAGTGAGCAGTATTATATGTATGTCTTCAGGCTCTACTTTTAATTTTTTTAATTCATGCGTTAGTTCATCAGAATTATCTTTGCTTGAGGTGTCAATAAGGATATTATCTTTTCCAATCTTTAAAAGATATACACAAGAACCAAATCTCTTGAAATATAACTGGAATACATTATCTGAGAGTCTATTATCTGGCATGTTTAAACTCCTATTATTTTTATCAAGACTCTTTTATTTCTTCTGCCGTCAAATTCACCATAGAATATCTGCTCCCAGGCTCCAAAATCTAGTTTTCCTTTTGTTATCGCTATAACAACTTCCCGACCCATAATAGTTCTTTTAAGATGAGCATCTGCATTTGTTTCTCCTGTTTGATGATGCTTATAATCTGGTTTTTCTGGAGCAAGTTTTTCAAGCCATTCTAAGATATCTTTATGAAGCCCGTATTCATTATCATTGATAAAAACAGATGAAGTTATATGCATAGCATTAACAAGACAAATACCTTCTGTTATCTTTGATATTCTTAGTGCATTTTTTACTTTATCAGTTATATTGACGATATCCCTCACTTTATCTGTATGAATTATCAAATATTCTGTATAATGTTTCATGATAATTTATAAAAAAATAAGTTTATATACTTAGTCATGTATTTATATTTATGAGTTATAAAAATATAAGTTATCAAATGAGAGATGATATTGATAGACAATTAGAAGATGCTTGTAGAGGAACACAGTTAGATCCAAGAACTCCAGATTCACCATACATGCCGGTACTGCATGGAGAATTATTAACAAGATTTTTAAATAATCTTAATAGGTTTCAAGAAGAATCTAGAAGTGTCGAATTGTTAGTTGGATAAATTATCTTTTGTCATATTTAATAATTCATTTAATACAACTGGTATTTCCTTTGTAATATTTTCTATATAATGGCCTTTATCTTTTTCAATTACAATCCTGGCTCCTAATTTTTCTTTAAATATGTTACTATCGCTTATGGGAACCCATGGATCATTATCTGAAAATAATGCAAAAGCATTATTAATCTTGGGTTTTACTTTATTAAAATCAATAGGTGCCTTAATCCACGGTTCTGAAATTGTTTTTTCTTCATCAGTTTCTAAGTTTTGAAGATTGAACCATCCTGCAACAAATATTACACCGCCTATTTTAATATTATTTGGCAGTGATTCTATATATCTAATAACAGCTTGACATCCGATACTATGTGCTATTAAAAAAGTATTTTCATTCGGATTTTTAATTATTTTTTTTAAATGAGATACCCAAGAGTTTATTTTTGGGATATCTGGATTTGGCATATTTAATGATTTTACTTTAAATCCTTTTTTTAATAATTCATTTTTTAACCATCTTAACCAACCTTTGTCAGGCCTTCCATCCCAACCATGTATAATAAAAACTTTTTTCATATTTTTTTAATTCAATAACTTTTATATATTTTATGGTATTGATATGATTATGAAAAAAGTAGGTATATTATATTCTACAGGTAAGTTAGATGTTTTATCTTTTTATTCAAAAATAGCTCCTTTGCTTGCGGGTTTTCTTAAAAACAAGAAGATTGCATCAAAAGTGCATATTTCAAATATGTTTTTCTTAAAAAGAGGCTCTAATTCAAGACCTTTGTATATAGGAGATTTTTCATCTATAGATGATAAGATGCTGAAATTAAGGCTGAACTATCTTAAAGATATTAGGGAACAACTAAATGAGAAACAAGAATTAATATGGGAATATTTTCCACCTAGAAAACTATCCCGGTTCTTTTATGCAACAAATTCAGAAAGACGTAGTCTTTCTGACTCTCTAAATCTAAAAAAACATCAAAGATTTAGAGATGGTGAAGGGATGGGGAAACCTATTGATAGGATTTTCATTGATATTAACAGAAGAAGACATTCTGCTGAAGATGCGAGAGTTGTTGCAGAATGTTTGATAAATATAATCAAGACAGATAAGGAATTTAATAAATCATTAAAGTATGAATTAAAAGTTTTATGGACAGGAGGCAGTTTTCATGTTTATATAATGTCAGAAATTAAACCACATCTTTTAAGACCAGCAAAATTATTTTTTGCGTACCTTACTTATTTTAATATGTAGAAAGCAAAAATAATTTTGGGGGTGCTCAAGAACCAAACACGCCATGGAATTTATTCCATGGT
>JAUYDD010000104.1 GCA_030704765.1 Nanobdellota archaeon
ATCGTTAAGGGAAAGATTAAGCAGTTTGTATTATGTTATCTGGGCAATGCAGATAAGATACTTAAGGTTTTCAAACAAAAAAAGAAAGCCTAATCATTCTTTATTTCTGTCCCAGTTCTTGATATAAACAGTAGATAAACATTTCTCTAGATAGAATTAAATTTAGTTATCATTTATAGAAGAATTAAAATTTTTAAATTAAAAATTTCAGGTGTTTAGGAAGTCAGGAAGAAGATCAAAAACTTGATGATGATTACCTCACAAAAAATTAGCATTTTATTCTTTTTATTTGCTTTTAATAAAAAATAATAATCAATTTAGATTTAAAAATGCTAATTTTTTCTATAAAAACACTTAGAAAAAATCTCATTTTTTCAAAAACTTCTTATTATCAAAAAAACAAAACTACCCACTTATCTACAACATAAATGTTGTAGTTTTGTTTTTAGGATCCTAAAAACACATAGTTTTTATGATACTAATAATATTCTTACAAAAAAGTTTGGAAATGTTTATCTACTGTATAAAAATAATATTCGATATTACTTACCCTTTCCTCCTCTCCATAACTCTGCAATAAGCATTTTTTAGAGTATTTCCAATATCATTATTAGGCAGGTGATCTTCGCAAACAACCTGATTTCCAAGTTTTAATCCAGGAGGATATTGAGTTGAAACTCTTGCATTAATATAAAATCCTAATTCTCCTTTTAGATTAGGAAATACCAAACCATATTCCTCAAAAGTTGCTTTATCATCAGGCATCTCTTCTGCATTTCCTCCAAAACATCCAATTGGAGAACTTCCAAGAGGTTTTAACTCGCATATGAATAATCCTAAAATATAATCGTCTGCAGCTGCAACATTCATTTTGCTTAAAACACCTGTTGCTTCTAGCTGGTCTCCTAATTCATACATGCTTCTGATTTTTTGTTTCCACAAAGTTCTCCATATCCCTGGAACAAAATCTCTTGGATTTCCATCAGCAATATAAATTAGTGCTTGAACCGCCCTCTCAGTGTTTATTTCACCAAGCTTTCTAATTGCAGATATTCTAGTCTCAGAAGTTCGGGATTTAAGTCTGCGTAATAAAGGAGTGTATTTTTTCCTTTCTTCTCTTAAAGGTTTAGCTTGTTCCCATAACCCATTAAGTTTCTCTTCATGTCGAGAATAACGCCTTCTTTTCCAGTAGTATCTGGATAAGCTGCTTAAATTTTCTATTTCATCTTCAAGTTGCTCTAATTGGGGTAATCTTAAAATGTCTTCTATTGCCATAAAGGTAATAACCCCTCAAATTATTTAATGATTTATATAAAATTATAACTACAAACCAGCAGTTGTTTTTCAATAACTCAAGCAGGTCTTATTAAACAGTAAATTATAACACTCTCAGTAGTTGAACATTTCCCTATAAATTTGGAAAATCTGCAGGATTTGTAATCTTTTTCGCCACTTCTTAACCTTTGCTTGCCCGCCCTCTCTTTCATTTTTGTGCACTAACGATAAAAATTAGAAAATCAGGCTGTCTGAAAACGACTGATTTTCAATAATCTATGATTTTTGCTCTGCAAAAATCAGCAAATGTTCACCTACTACACTCTGCAACAAGGTTTATAAATCATTTTTTTAATAATAGATTATTATGACAGAACAAATATGTGATTATTCGTGCAGAAGTTTTGGATATTTTGGCATGCATGGAGCAGCATGTAATTCAGGGGGAGGAATTATAAAAGATGAAGAAATAGGAAAACCTTGCACATTAAGTGAAAAACTAAGTTTAAGATATGATATGGAAAAACGTGAGACAACTAGGCCTTCTTTTGCTTTACATTCTTTTCATTAGCATCTATTATCACCGGATTATCAGAACAATATATCCTTTTTGTATCTCTTGATTTATAATCCATGTTTCTAAAAACAATATAATTTATTAATCCTTGATTCGTCTAAAATATATGCCATACAAAAAACTGCCAAAACTGGATTTTAGTCCAAATATGAAATATAGCGAGAAAATAAAATCAAATATAGAGGTTGTTGTAAGAAAACAAGAAGATATTGATAAATATCAAAAGACAATAGGCCATAGAAAAGCTAGGATGAAACGCTATGGTAAATCAGCAACAGAAAGGATAAAAAATAAATCCAAGAAAAAATAATCATTTTTTCTTAATGAGGTCCATCATAGATTTCCTCTCAAACTTTATAAGTTCTCCAGTCATAGCATCAATCAATATATGGACTATGATAAGGCCTTCAAGCATACAGGTCAGGTTCCATGTCTCTTTTCCATTGTATTTCTGCAAGACTGCTATTATCTTATTGAATCTTGCGCTTATTCCTTTATCTAAGGTCAGGGTCTTTGCAATTCCTTCTGTTTCATCAAGGTCAAGCTTTATTTTATGGTCTATTTTTTCTAATTCAGGAAAATCCCTGTTCTTGTCCTCAATCAATTTATCTTCATAGGTCTTTATTTCTCCAAGTTCATTTATTGAAAAAGATATTATCCTCTCTCCAACCTTGTAATCCAGGCTCTTTTTAATATCATTTCCAAAAAAATCCAAAATAAAAAATCCAGTGCATAATTCAGCATCAGGATTTTCTTTTAAAAAATTCTTGAATTCCTCTGAATGAGATATTATATGATAAGTCTCTTTTAAAGTGATTTTCTCTTTTTCTTTCATGTTTTTATTACAGAAATCAGGGTTTATAATAGTTTTTATATTGAGACTTCATCAATTTTTTCTTTATGTCGGAAAATAAACCTCATCTTTTAAGATGAGGTAGTTTACCTGCATTCAATTTCCGAGCACAAGAAAATTGTTTTATGCAATTTTCTGTGCAGAAAATTCTCCTGAAAGAATTGTCGAGCATCCTAAAAATTTCCGAATCAGAAAAATCGCCGATCAAACTCCATCATTCAGGATGGAGTAGGCGATTACTTCAAAATCTTCGATAGATTTTGAATGT
>JAUYDD010000112.1 GCA_030704765.1 Nanobdellota archaeon
ATATCAAAAAAAATTTCCCGAAAAATCGCCTACCTCCTGCTAAAGCAGGAGGTTTGATCGGCGATTTTTCTTTGACAGGGAAATTTTTTAGGATGTTCGGGAACGACCGCACCTTAAAAGGTGCGGTTTTCAACGTTCCCGACATAACAAATTACATTTATATAGACCAATAGTTCATAAACTTTATATAATATCTTATAGTAAATGAAATTAATAACCGGACATTTAAATTTCAGTTCCTAAATAGTAAAGGAATAAATTTATCTGAAAATTTATTTCCTTTCCTATAGATAGAATTTTCCATGAGAAAAGAAAAAAATATAACAGCTTTTATGATAATAATCTTGATACTTATAGTATCACAATCTGTTCTAATAGTATATTTAACAACCAAGACTTCTTCATTACAAGAAGAGATAATCTTAACAAAACAACAGACAACTGATTTCTGTATTGAGAGGATAGAATCTAATAATCTAGAATTAGAAAGGAAACTGAATGAACTTTCAGATAATCTTTTTTCTGCGAAATTGGATATATCAAAAGAAGTATTTAATCTTTCAAAACAAGTAGGAACTATAAGAGCTAAGTCTAGTTCAGATTTTTCAGGAGTAATTGAAACAGCTAGAAAATCTGTTGTTAATATAAAAACAGATGTTTCACAAGGAACGGGTTTTATAATAACTTCTGGTGGATATGTTGCCACAAATTTCCATGTGCTTATAGGAGCTACATATGCAAATGCTGTAACTTATGATAAAAACGTAAAAGAAATGGAGCTTATTGGATATAACAGGAACATGGATATTGCTTTATTAAAAATAGATGGTAATTATGATTATCTTGAACTAGAAGATTCTGATAATATAAAAGTTGGTGAAAAAGTAATAGCAATTGGAAATCCTTATGGATTGTCTTTTTCTGTTACTGAAGGAATAGTCTCTGCTGTCCATAGAAAAGGAAGCAATGGCATATCAGGATATATACAGACTGATGCTTCATTGAATCCTGGAAATTCAGGTGGACCTTTGATTAATACAGATGGAAAAGTTATTGGCATAAATAATTTTAAATTAAGCGGTGATAATCTGGGATTTGCTCTTGAAAGCAATTATATAAAAGATACTTTAAATCTGATTTCTAATAAGGACCTAAACATGACAATTATAAACTAGATTGATTAGATATCAATTCCAACTTTCATCGAATTCATCAACATCAACCGCATCTTCATCATCATAATCTTCATCCAATTCATCGTCAAAATCCTCTCCAAATTCATCTTTTCTAGCCATATTCTTCCCTCCTTAGGCAAAAATGTAATAATTCTTAAGTTTTTAAAATTTTTTTAATGTCAGAAATAGTTATATAATACTAGATATTTTTTAGTATACTTTATAATACTTTGCTCTAAAAATAGCTCTAATTAAATTCTAAGAAGGTACTACAGGTCTTCCTCTGATTTGATTAATTCCAAGTCTTGGATTAATTGTTTCTATCTCTATAAGACCGATATAACCTCTGCTTCTGAGTTCATCACATATAGGTTTAGCGGATGCTCCTATACCTAACATCAATCCTCGATTATGCCAAGTAGCAGAAGGCACATAATATCTTTCCTCTGCATATTTAAATTGTCTTTGAGGGTCAATACTATTAACTTCTGACAAGGTGTCATAAGATAGAAATGCTTCTGTTCTTCCTAATTCTTGTCGAAGCATCTTTACTATGGCCATTAAATAAATTACATTAGAAAATATTTAAGCATTGTTGTAATCTGTCATTATTAATTCTTATATACATCCTTTCGTAACAGTATATTTATAATTTAACTAATATAAATAAGTTTAGAGAGGATAAAATTTATGAGGATATCCTTCTTAATATAATTATGATTTGAGATATAATCATTTACTAATTCGGTTAAATTCTATAAATAAGTGATTTATCTATACAATCTCTTTGACCATATCTCCAACACCTAATAACAATAATTATTATGAATCAATTATCTATATTTTTATCTAAAATTATCTTTATAAGATTTAATCCATGCCTTCCATGCCACCCATTCCTCGAGGCATCCTTGGCATACCGCCGCTAGATTTGGATTTTGATGCAAGAACATCGTCTATCCTTAATATCATTGTTGCAACTTCTGTTGCAGAAGTTATTGCTTGAGTCTTTATTTTTGTAGGCTCTATTATACCTTTTTCAAACACATTTTCAACTTTATTATTAAAAATATTAATTCCAGCTGATTTTTCATTATTATCATGTCTAGATTTCAATTCAGTCAGGATATCTATTGGGTCAAGGCCTGCATTCTCTGCTAATGTTGATGGGATGAACTCAAGTGCATTTGCAAATTCAAATACTGCTAATTGTTCTCTTCCTGAAAGAGTGTTTGCAAACTCTCGTAATCTTTTGGATAATTCCATTTCAATAGCTCCTGCTCCTGGTACAACTTTTCCGTCTTTAATAACAGTTGCAACATCACCTAAACCATCTTTAAATGCTCTTTCTATTTCTTCTAATACATGTTCACTTCCACCATGGATAAGAATAGTAAGCGCTTTAGGATTTTCACATCCTTTAACATATGTCATTCCTTCTTCACCATGTCTTATTTCTTCAACAATATGTGCTTTTCCAAGTTCATTTTCAGTAAGTTCATTTAAGTTTGTTATTATTTTTCCTCCTGTTGAATAAGCTAACATATCCATATCTGATTTTGCAACTCTTCTAACTGCATAGATGCCTTGTTTTGCTAAATAGAACTGCACTACATCATCAATACCTTTTTGGCAAAAAACTACATTAGCGCCTGACTTTTTTACTTTTTCAACAATATCCTTCAATACCATCTCTTCCCTATTCAAGAACTCTTGTAATTGCAATGGGCTTGTAACTGAAATCTTTGCTTCTGAACCAGGAGTCTTGTTCTCAAGTGCATCTGAAATCAAAGCAATCCTAGCATTTTCTATTCTTTTTGGCATATCAATTGATACTCTTTCTTTATCAATTATGACACCCTGGATAAGTTCAGTATCTTCTATTCCATTAGATTTATTTTTTGATATTTTTATATTACTGAGATTAACATCACCGTTTTCTTGAATCTGTTTTACTGCCATTACAATTATTTCTGCAAATCTTTCTTTTGATGATTCAGCTCTCTTTCCTGTCATGGCAGTCATTACAATGTTTTTTAACAAATCTTCTCTATCCAAAGTAACATCAACTGAAAGCTCTTTTAAGAATTCTTTTGCTTTTTTTTCAGCCATAATATAACCTTTTGTAATAACCGTGGGATGGATTTTCATATCAAGAAGCTTTTCTGCATTCTCTAACAGTTTTCCTGCTAGCATAACAGCTGTTGTTGTACCATCACCTACTTCTTTTTCTTGGGTCTTTGCAATTTCAACCATCATCTTTGCTGCTGGATGCTCTATATCCATTTTTTCTAATATTGTAACGCCATCATTAGTCACAGTGATATCACCTAAAGAATCAACAAGCATCTTATCCATTCCTTTTGGGCCCAAAGTGGTCTTTACTAATTCAGCAACTAATTTTGCTGCAAGAATATTGTTCCTTTGAGCATCTTTACCTAAAAGACGATCTGTATTTTCAGGTAAAATGAATATTGGTTGTCTATCTGACATGATAATCCTTAAATTTAATAGTTTATAAACCTCATCAATATATTATAAAAATGATTTTTAAGCATTAATCTATATAAAAATATATACTGAAATGTATATATTACAGTTTAATTACATATTTGAATAACCTATTAATATTCTTATTGATATGACAGCAAATTTAATTCAGAGAGAGAACATGTTCTGTGGAAGAAAGAAAAGCTGTTGCTGTAGAATTAGCTAGAGATGGAAGTGACGAGAATGTTGAAGCATTAATTCAAATGGCTAATGGTGTTAAAAGATATGTAAAATCTTGGATAACTATGCCAGTGGGGATAGACTCTTAGTTTGCTGAAGTCAGGTTAGTAAGCGATAAATTATAAATTTAGATAATTATAAATATATGCGCTTAAACGAAGTAGTACATTAAGACATAGAAATCATGGCGAGATTAATCCTTATATTTTTAAAGTAATAAGCATTCTCATAAAGCGATATGGCAGATAAGGACATTGGATTAGAAGGTAGAATTGGTTTATTAGAACCATTTACTAAATGGACTCTTAGTGTAGGATATTTTAGAGGTCTCCTTAAACAATTTGTCTATTTTTCTGTAATAAGTGATTTTGATAAAATAAAATTTTTCCAACAAATGGAAATAGATGTATCTCCTTTAGTTGACTATGAAAATGAATTACTAAGAATATATAATTCTTTAGGAATAGGAATTCAATATAAAACTAGTGAGGCTTGGGATTATTTGCTTGAAAATACCAGAAGACGTGTTGAAGGAAGACCAAGTCCTACTAAAAGTATTGCAGAACTTTTTGAAAAACATAATCCAGTTGTACCAAAGCCAGAAGACAGGTTGACTGATGAAGAAGTTTTAAGAGATATGTTCGGCTGGGTTGCTGAACAGATTGGATATGAAATTCCTAAAATGTTACCAAAACGAGCAAAAGAAACTGAGCGAGAGGATAGCAGAGAACCGCAATATGAATTAAGTCTTGAAATATTAAAAGCAATAGGACAACTTAGAGTTTCTTTTTACAGAGATCTTCTTGGTTTTAAAGACAGATTTTTATCTGCAACTGGATCTTTAAGAAGTCATCTTGGTCGTACGGGCCATTCAATGGCACAAGCAATCCTATATGATAGTCTAAAAACGTTACAATTATACGAAAAAAAAATAATGCCAGAATCTTTTCAAACTCTTTTAAATCAATATCCGAGAGAAGCAGGAAAATTAGTTTTAAATTCTGCAATTCAATTAAGATTACCTGTACCAGATAGCACAACAATGGGTTAATCTCGCCCGATTTACTTATTAGCACCGATTTCTGATCGGATATCAAAAAAACAATGGGCCACCACACCCTAAAGGTTTTTTGCCACGGCAAAAAATCGCCTGCTGGCGAGTGTGGTTTGATTGGCCCTTGTTTTTAGGATGCTCGAGAATTGAAAACTGTAACATTTGCTACGACCACATGATAAATCATGAGGTTTTCAATTCTC
>JAUYDD010000131.1 GCA_030704765.1 Nanobdellota archaeon
GCAATTTTCTGTGCAGAAAATTCTTCTGAAAGAATTTTCATGCATCCTAAAAACAAGGGCCAATCAAACCACACTCGCCAGCAGGCGATTTTTTAGCTGTGGCAAAAAACCTTTAGGGTGTGGTGGATTGTTTTTTTGATACAATAAAAGTGTAAAAAATTATTCAATAATTTTTGATGTATTTTGTAAGCTTTGCAGATGAGTAACAAATATTCTCTTCTTATATCCACATCATAAACTCATAAAAATTTTATTTATAAAATTTAAACAATTTTATAAGAGATAATGAAAATAATCATCGTCTATGCTATATATTTACATAGATATCCATTATTTTTAGTATTACTATACAATAGTAATCTTTATAAATTGTGCATTACATTTATAGGCATGGTTTATGCAAATTTAGAAAATAAAGTAGAACCAAAAAATGAAAAACCTTCAAGATTTGGATTTTTATTAAGAGGTATCCCGAAGATAGGCTTAGGAATATTTAGATTATTTTCTTCAAACAATGAGAGAGAAACTGTTTTATTAGATGAACAAGAAAAACAAAGATTTCGTGAATATGTTAGGACAAAGTATAACATTGCTGATAACAGGCTGGATAAACTTAGTGAAATGATAGAGCATGAGTATCAAGGAAGTGGAAGAGTCAAATCTAGGGAAGCTATATTAGAAGAAGAGCAAAGATTCACAAAAGAATATAGGGAATTCCAAACATATGTTAATAACGCTCCTGCTAATTTTGTAGCTAAATCAATTATTGAACAAGTTAATCTTGCATATAAGCAACATAATGGCATAAAATCAGTAGCAAGAATATTCCATGACTTAAAGACTCAAAGAAGCTTTCAAGTAGGATTTTCTTATAATAGCAGCAAGAATCAATATGATTTTAATGTAGGTGATGTGTCTGGAGATATAAGGGACCTTGCAATACTAAAATTACAAAAACATACTAATTATAAAAAGCTCAATGTTACACAAGATGATTATAGAAAAGGAAGATTAAGCCTGCCTGAATTATATGAAATCAAGAGAAACATCATATTAGGACTGGATTATTATGCACAAAGATTTTCTAGTGAATTAGAAAAATTAGGATTTAATATAAGATATAAAGGAGTTGATAGAGTTTTAGAAGATAATTATAAAATATCTGGAAGCGGAATCAGGAAGTCACCAAGACCTCATTATCCTTATGCTTCTGAAGAGATGGCTGGTTCTTTATATGAACTTGTTGGTGTTTAGATAAATGATTGTTATAAAATCATTCTAATCAAAATAATCAAGAGAGGAGTTCTTAATTTTATAGAAATTTATCTTTAATTAATCTAGGAATCAGATTTTTTTTAATACCTTCTGATATTTTGGGATTTTTATTTTTAAAATTTTCTTTTGAGAACCAGAATATTTTTGTAATTTCTTTTTGAGGAATTAGATTTCCTTTATAACTTACAATATAACAACGAACAATTTGTTTTTCATTAGAAATTTCATTAATTGTTGTATAATCTATATAATGTTTTATTGAAATTGGTTCAATTAAGAGTTCTTCATAAAGTTCTCTTTTTAGAGTTTGTTCATGAGATTCATTAGAATTTAATTTACCTCCAGGTGTCCAATAAAATTTTTCATCATAACCTGTAACAAGTAGAACTTTTTTATTTTCTAATATTATTGCAGAAATTCTTTCTTTTATCATTTTTTTTTAAATATGGGCCTGGAGGGAGTTGAACCCTCATTTTCCGGTTTCTCTTACTTGTATTTATGTTAAAATATCTGGAGCCGGATATTCTACCGCTGAATTACAGACCCCTATTAAATATCTATTCCAATAATATTAAAAATCTATGCATTTTATTATTTATATACTTTAATAAACAGTTTTATATATAAAGAGCATTTAAATAAAATATTAAAAATGGCAGATAAAAAAATCATTGTTATGCATAAGTTAAAGCCATATAAACAAACTTATAGCTATTGTGGGCCTGCGTGTATTAAGATGGTTTTATCTTATAATGGAATTGAATTTTCTGAAACGAAAATAGCTAAGCTAGTTAAAGCTACAAGAGAATTAGGAACACCAATAAAAAATTTTGTCATTTTTTTTAAAAAATATGGTTTTAAAAACGCAAGATTAAAGTATAACTCAACATTAAATGATTTGGAAGCAGAAATTAAAAAAGGCCCTGTTATTTTAAGCTGGTTTTATGATTTTAATAGCCATTATTCTGTTGCTATAGGCTATACAGATAAGTCCTTGATTTTAGCAGAACCATTAGACGGAAAAATAAAATATATATCAAAAAAGGATTTTTTATCATCCTGGTTTGATTATACAGGTGACTATCCCAAAACTTCTAAAGATATCAGGATAAGAGCTATGATTATAACTGGAAAAAAGTTTGGATAAATAGTTTAATAAAAGGGATAAACAAGAATTTAATAAATTTAATCATTAGTAAAACGCTCCCACCAGGTTGTGTTATAATTCGGTTTTTTGCTGTTTTTTAAAATTTTTTTGTCTTTTTAAGTCCTATAAAGACTAAATTTTTTGTCTCGTAAGAATTATGAGACAGCCTGCCACGAGATGTTAAACCTTAGGTTAAGGTTCTCCCGCTAAATTTAAGAAATTTATCAACGCTGACTAAAAAGGACTAAAAAAGTTGGAGCTTAAAGATTGAGTAGGTTAAACTCTGCAAAAATGAGCAGATGTGCTCCCGGGAGGTGAAAAGAAAGATTTAAATAGCATTGGTTCATAAGTGATACATATGGTTCAAAATAAAAACAATATAGATTTAGAGATAATTTTAGTTTTATTAAAGGATAAATCTCATCTAAGAGAGATAGCAAGAACTCTCAATGGATCTCACTCTACAATCCTAAGAAAAATTAATGAATTATTAAAAGAGAATGTCTTAGATTATAAGAAAGAAGGTAAAAATAAGATATTTTTTATTAAGAACAACTTGAAAGCTAAAAACTATGTTTATTCTGCTGAGATTTATAAATTAAATAGACTGTTGAAAAAGCATCCGGAATTATCCATAATTTTAGAGGACATTAAAAAGAATTTCTCCAAAGGAATGATAATTTTATTTGGAAGTTATGCAAAAGGAATTCCAAAGAAGGATAGCGATATTGATATTTATTTAGAAACAAATGATAATAACATAAAAACCAGAGTGAAAGAAACAAATTCTAAGTTAAGCATAAAAATCGGAGAATTTGATACTAAATCTTTATTAATTAAAGAAATTATCAAAAATCATATAATAATAAGGGGGCTGGAGGATTTTTATGAAAGAGTTGAATTTTTTAAAGAAGCTTAAGAGAAAAGGGATCATTGAATTAGTTGAATCTTCTGAAGAGATGAAATCTTCCTATTTGATAAAAGCAGAAAACTGCCTTAAGTCTGCAAAAATACTATTTTCAAGTCAACTTTATGAAAACTCTACTTCTGAAGCGTATTATTGCATGTATAATTCGTTGTTGTCTTTGTTATTTAAGATAGGAATTAAATCTGAGAATCATTCTGCATCAATAATTCTGTTTGATAAGTTATTCGAAAATAAAGAACTAGTAAAAATAATTTCTTGGGCTAAAGAAGAAAGAATAGACAAACAATACTACGTGGAAATTCAACAAATAGTTAAGGTAACCAAAGAATCATGTAATGAAATGATATTGAAAGCAGAAGATTTTCTAGTCAAGATGAAGTTATTAATAAGTGAAGTGGGTAATGAGAAAATCAATTCTGCGAGAAGTTCTTATAATAATTTATTAGGTTAAACTCTGCAAAAACGAGCAGATGTGCTCCCCTGAGTTGAATTATAAAACTTGAAATCAATCTCCAATAACCTTAGAGATATTTGCAATAAACAATTTAGCATTTTTTAAGGAATCATCAGCAGGAGTCTTATTTGCTTGAGCAATTACTTGATAAGTAAAGTTTCCACGCTTCCACTTTTCATCTTTAAAGATTTCAAGCAAGTCACCAGCTTTAATCACAATATCCGTATAAATCTGCAATAGCTTCTTATCCAGAACTCCTGTTTTAACAAAAGTTTTATCAAATAGGTCATAAGTTGTCCTGTGTATATTTGGAGACGTTGTTTTAATGTTCTTTGTTAAGAGGATTGCTTTTGCAGCATAGAATATAGCATAATAAGAATGAGATATAACTGAGCTATAAAAGGTAGCATCTTGAGGAATACTAAACTCCTCTTTATATTTTACTTCTTCACTCAATCTCCTCAGAGATTCTGCAGCAAGAAGTTCGTTATTTGCTCTTTTAATAAATATCTCAACCTGTGAATCCATTTTTAACTGCCTCCGAAATTATCTCATAATAATTTTCCGCCCCAAATAAAAGGAGGTTTTTATTAGCTATTTCTTTCCCGTAGTTTGCCTCTTTATTCAGTAACATTTCTAAGAACTCGGAGTTTTTAAATACATATAAATGTATCGGAGGTATGTTCAGCTCACAATCCTGTTTTAGTTCTGCATAGATTTTTTTTGTCTCAAAAGTATCATCGCAAAGAATAACAACATCAATATCAGATGTTTTCTTTTGAGTGTTGTTTGCGTAACTTCCAGTAATGATAAATGTAAAAAATTTAGTAGGTATTTTAGATGCGATTTTTTCTAAATCTTTGTATGGAATTTGTTTTTTATTCCAGCTTAGATACTCTAACACAAACCCTGCATAAGCGAGAGTTTTATGTGAAGAAAGATTTAAAGAATATAACACAACATTGCCCACTCTTTCTTCTTTAAGAATGTTTGATTTAACAAATTTCTTTAGTGAGGTATACACATAGCTCTCTGACTTCTTTCCAGATAACTTTTTAATTTCCTGAAAAGTAAACTTCTTCCAAGACTTTTTAACAAATTCTTCAAGTATTTGATGCTCTTTATTTAACATTTTATTAATCCTATTTTTAGGTTTATTCAATCCTATTAAAAGGATTAGTCTATTTAAATCTTTCTGTCTCCCGTTAAATTTAGAATTTTTATCGACGCTGACTAAAAAACACTAAAAAAGTTGGTTGTTAAAATTGAGTGAGGTTAAACTCTGCAAAAATGAGCAGTTAGGTGCTCCCGGGAGTTGAATTTATTTTGGCTGCCCATCTTGTGTAGGAACTAATTGATTTGTTCTGCCCCAATAATCTAAACGAGGAGGACAAGAAAGATTAGGATTGTCATTCATTGTCCTATTTTTCCTAAAAGTTTCTGTGATTGAAGTATCTTCAATATTCCCATAAGAATGCAACTGTCCAGGGCAATCAAGTATATCTCCAGAAATTGTAAGATAGATACTTGACTTACTGCATTGTGTGCATGGAACACCACCAAGATAAGGTAGTAATCTCTCATACTTTATTCCATATTCTTCAGCATCCATTCTCTGAGCCCTCTTTGCGATTTCGATAAATTCACTCATTGAAACTTCTTGATCTGTCCTGTCCTTAGTTCTTCCTGCAGGTATGAAAGTTGACATAACTGGCATGAGATTATGATTCCTACAAAATCTCAATATGTCTAAGATTTCTCCTTTATTCTCTTGGAAAACAATTGAATTAACGCCTAGCCTAGTTCTATAATCATTGCAAGGTTGGTTAAATCCTGCTTCTAGCAAAAGTTTTAATCCATAATCTCTTTTCTCTGAAAACCAATTTCTTCTAACTAATTTATTTTGTAACTTAGGATCGAGGCTATTCAATTTTAAGATAACTGAAGTTTGGTATTTCTGAAAAGCTTTCACCAAATCCGACGTAATCATGCTACCATTTGTTGAGATTACAGGAATAATTCCTAAACCAGCAATGTGGGCTAGCAATCCTTCAAGTCCTTTATCCATCAATGGTTCGCCAGCACCAATAATATTTATTGTTCTAACACCTAAATTAGACATTTCATTAATCGCATTTATTAATTGACTCTTTGAAATTTCATTTCCAAATCGAACTTCTTTATCCGGAGGATTGCCTCCTCTGAAACAATATTCGCAGTCACAATTGCAAGTATTTGTATTCTCAATTTGTGCTGTTAAGAGTTTTCCATGTTTCCAGGCGTCAGAGTAATCCCTAGATTTAAAGTCCCATCCCTTTATTAATGGCACATTCTCAAGATTTTGTTCTTTCATCTTATCCCCCCATTATCCAGGAGCTTCCTGTTGCAACTCCCCTTAATTTAGAATAATCTCTGATATTTGCGGCAATAGTGAGTAATTCCTCATAAGGTACTTCTGAAAAAACTGTAGCCCAGTCTTGTGAGATTTCTATAGGATCTGGGTTTTCATGCTCTTCCCATTTTTTTGGCAGTTCATAAAGAAGATCGCGGTTTCTAATTCTCCATCCTTCCGATTCTGCATTTTTTAACGCATACTCAGGATTCAATAACATCCTACCAGTTTTTGCATTTAGCTCGGGGAAAAGGGGCTGAGCTTCTGTTCCATCCACTAACGCATTATCAATAAGCCATCTCGCAAATTTAACTGTGTTTTCCACACTATCCCTTGTCTCTCCAGGACCTCCAAGAACAAATGAGGCATAAACTCTAATTCCAATATCACTCAGCAACTTAACTGCCCTTTGATTTTGCTTAACACTATCTTTCTTTCCCTTAAGTCTTTTTAGCATTAAATCATCCCCACTATCAAGGCCCATATTTGCCCGGAATACTCCGAGCTTTTTGTAAAGTTCAACAAGTTTTTGGTTGGTTTCTCTTGCAGAAGTATAAACAAAAGCACCCCAGTCTAATCTGTCAGGTTTAGCGGCTAAAATCTGTTCGAGATATTTTTGGGCGCCAGATACACTATCGCCTGCTTCAAATAACCTGTTTATTTCCATTTCTCTTGCTGCCCTTACATCATCCCAAAACATTCTTGGACTCGAAGCTCTAATGGTTAAATCTGCAATGCCACAATAACAGCATCGGTTTTTAGCACGCGGGCAACCACGAAAACGATTAATTGTTCCCGTACCAGTTACGCCTTCATCAGGATATGTTGCCTGATAATTTTCAAGATATTTTTCACGAACTTCTTTTGGAATAAGAGCTCTATTCGGAATCTCTATTTGGTCAAGAATTGCAAATCTGTCAGCAGGAGCTAATTCTGGCAAATCATTATGTTTTATTTCTTCGCTTTTGCGGTACATAAGTTTAGCAACATTAGAGATATCTCTTTTTCCTTCAAGATATTCTAAAAAATGTATAAGTGGGGTTTCTCCTGAATCCGCAGTGCATACATAATCAATTTCTAGTCTTGTCAAAAGCATATTTTTTCCGGTTATTGCGGCTTGATCATTTCCAAAAATTGTTGTAGCACCAACTCTTTTCCCGGCTCGAGCAATATTTAAAGCACTTTGATAAGATGTTGAAAGGACACTTACCCCTACAACTGTTGGCCTAGCTTGTTCTATATCCTGTATAATCCCTCTTTCATCGGTTATCAAACCATCAAGTACTCTGACATTCCAATCTGTACGATTCTGTACTGCAGTACCTAAAGAGATTACTCCTAATGGGGGAAAGCTAGTTCCATGGGCTACGCCATGCTTGTATTTTTCATCATTTCCTGCATTGATTAAATAAATTGATTTTCCCATTTTTGGTTTTTTATTTTGTTACTATTCCTTAGTAAATATAATATATAATATTTCTTATGTTGTTTTTGAACATAAATAACAAGATTTATATAGTAAATGTAACTTATGTTAATATGGAATATAAAATAGATAATACTGACAGGAAGATACTTTATGAATTAGATATAAATGCAAGAATACCTACAACCCAATTAGCAAAAAAACTTAGACTATCTAGGGAAACCGTAAATTACAGAATAAATAATCTTGTTAGGAAAGGAATAATTAGAAAATTTGTAACAATGATCAACCCTGCAAAATTAGGATATTCAATTTATAAAATGTTTTTTAAGTTCCAAAATTTGTCAAAGGAAAAAGAGAAAGAAATGATTTCCTACTTGGTTAAAAATAATTTCATTTACTGGATTGCCTCTGCCCAGGGAAGATGGGATATGAATATGACTGTTTTTGCAAAAGATATTAATCATTTTGATGAAATTCTTTCAGATTTTATTTCCAAATATGGTAGATATATTTTAGAGCAGGAATTTAATACGACATTGAAAGTGGGAATACTTAGTAAAAATTGGGTTTTTGAGAAAAATACTGGAGAGAGAAAAATTGTAATCTTTGGAGAAAGAGTTGAAAATATCCCAATTGGTAAAGAAGATGTAGAAATCTTGAGAATTTTGGCGAATAATGCGAGAATGAATTCTACTGAAATTGCAAGCAAAATAAAGTCTACAGAAAGAAAGGTGATATACCGAATAAAAAATTTAGAAAAATTAGGTATAATCTTGGGATATACCACTTCTCTGAATTTAGAATTATTAAATATGCAATTCTTTAAAGCGACTGTAAATCTAAATCTTTTAACAAATGAAGAAAAAAACAAATTAGTAGATTATTGCAAGAATAACCCCCATATCGGATTTTTCGTATTCTGTGTCGGAAGCTGGCCATTTGAGATAGAAGCAATAGTCAAAGATAATAAACAATTTTATTCTATATTGGATGATCTTAGGCAAAAATTTCCAGAAATTAAGGGATTTGAAACAATCATCTTCCCAATTGAATACAAGTTTGACTGGATGCCTCTTTGTTATAAAGCAGAAAATAGCAGTTAAACTCTCCCCAAAAATATCCAAAATTTTCATAAAATTAAGGTGTTAACGCTACCCAAAACAGATAGTTAAGTGCTCCCCTGACATCAGCGTCGATAAGACTTTGGAGACTTGAACCTAAGGTTCGAGGACCCCACGAGAAACTTAACTATATCTCTTTTATACTTTATAACCTTTTCATTTCTTCAATTTCATCTTCTGAAATTGAACAGCCTCTGTATTTTATTGCATAAAGGTGAGCTTCATAAGCCCTATTATCTTTTAATTGAATCAGGCCTTTTTTATGAGCAATATATATGAGTTCAGTTGAGCGAATAATCTTAAAATCCTTGAAGAATCCATAGTTTTCTTTTTTAGATGTTATGTTTGTATGGAGCTTTTTTTGCAATAGCTTTCTTAAGTTTTCTGGATTTTCACATAACATTCTAGCTGTCCTTTCATCAATGACAAGTGTACATTTACAGTCCAGAATCTTTGAAAGAGCCATTACCGCACATTCTCCTTTATCAAGAAGATGAATAGGCTTGTTTTTCATAAAAAAAGTATTGTTTGCTATGTTCATTATCTCTTCACGTTTTATCCTTAAATCATCGACTTCTTCATTTGTTATATCAGCATATTTTATTATGTTGTCATCAAATAATTCCTGTATCTGCAATGCTTCTAATTCATATTTTTTTGTTGTCAATGGATAATCAATTATTTCTCTTTTAACTTCTTTTGTTATTAAAAAATCACCATCAAACTCTTTTTTTAGTTTTTTTAATAAGGGCAATATACCATTCATTGCAAAGTTTATCAATGGTCCTGAATCGAATGTCAAGCATTTTTTTGGCATTTTTTTAATCAAACACCTCTTCAGCAATCTTTATCCTTTGTTTTATTGGAAATGTAATTGAAAGGTCTACATCAGAAATTCCGGTCTTACCTGCATATTCAGCTAGTTCCCAGATAGATATACCAAGAATTCTTGCTGTCTTCTCCATTGAGATACCATGTTCATAAATCCTTGAAGCTTTATTTATCCTAGCTTTTCTAAAAACATCTGCAATATAGATTTTCAAGTTGCCTGAGAGATTTTGTATGAAGCTCCTTATGTTATCTATCTCTTTCTTGAATCTATTTATATCATTTTTTTTCAAAGAATCTATTAGCTTATCTAAGCTTTGTATATAATTCTTATAGAATTTTGGCCAATTTTTATATGTCTGGTAGTTCTCTCTTTCAATAATCTTGCTTAAAGAATAAATAATGACTGCAATTGAAATTATATCCGGATCCTGATGTATTGAGGATGAATGTACAACTTCGTTTGAAAGGTTCTTTATCCTGACATAATCATCTTTTCTTAAGGATGACCTCACTTCTTCCAAAACCTCTAATGTATGATTTCTTTCTTCCATCTTTTGATTTATAGTAACTGAAGATAAATTAATTTCAGTTCCTAAATATAGTGAAAAACATAAATAACTGTGCAAAAATTTATGCCCTTTCCTATAATAAAATAAACAAAGATAATTATATAAAGATTCCTAGTGAATTAATAGTATGATAAAAATAATATTAGACACTAACTTTTTGATATATTGCGCAAAAGAAAAACTAGATTATACTGAAGAGATTGAAAAAATAATCAATGAGAGTTATGAACTAGTTGTGCCTAGTTCAGTCATAGAAGAATTAAAAAAAGTAATCTTTAAGAAAAAACCTGATTTTATCTCTAAATTGAAAAAAAGAAACCTAAAATATAAAAAAACAACTGGAAAAGACAAAGAAGCAGCAAGTTTAGCATTAGAATTATTAGAATATAATAAAGTGAATGCCATAACAACTTCTGGAAAGACTGTTGATGATTCAATAATAAATCTAGCAAAAGAGAATAAAAAAAACATTGTATGCACACTTGATAGGGAAATGAGGCATATCTTAGGCAGGGTTATACTAATAAATAAAGGAAAAAAATTAATCCTTACAAAATAATCGTTATAATCAATTCTAGGATTAGGATAGACTAAACCTTTTAATAAAATTATAGTAAATAAAATCAATAACAGGACATTTTAATTTCCTTTCCTATAATAATGAGTGATTATTATGTTTTCAGAACATTCAAGATTATTGAAACCTCTCTTTTAATGTTTATCTCTTATAGAGATTGAAACAATTTCATGTAATTGTATATAGATAATTATTATCCTTTAGAATAACTCTTTCATAGTTTAGTGATTAATAGAGCAAATCAGTAAAAAGTTGAGCCTGTTTTTACATTAATCGCTTAGTGATAATTGATAATTAATAGTTATAATTTAATATAATCTTGTTTAAAAATAAAAAGATATTTTTTCTTTTATGTCGAGAATTGAAAACCTCATGATTTATCGTGAGGTCGTAGCAAATGTTACAGTTTTCAATTCTCGAGCATCCTAAAAATTTCCGAATAAGAAAAATCGTCTATCAAACTCCATTCTTTAGAATGGAGTAGACGATTTTTCAGGAAATTTTTTTGAT
>JAUYDD010000134.1 GCA_030704765.1 Nanobdellota archaeon
ACCATGGAATAAATTCCATGGCGTGTTTGGTTCTTGAGCACCCCCAAAATTATTTTTGCTTTCTACATATTAATAATAAGTAAGGTACGCAAAAAATAATTTTGCTGGTCTTAAAAGATGTGGTTTAATTTCTGACATTATTAAACTGATAATGCCCTTCATTTTCTCATTGTATAGGCCTATTATAAGTGTCATTTTAATCTTTTTTCCATTAGATATTTATTGTTTTTTTCTTGAATTATATTAAACCCTAATTTTTTATAAAAATTCACAGCAGGATTTTCTTTTAGAACTTCTAAAAAGATAATATTGGATTTTTTATGAAATTTTTCCTTAACATAATCAATTAATTGTTTTCCAATACCTTTTCTTTGAAATTCTTTTTTTACTAATATGAAGGATATTTCACATTTATTTCCATGATTAAACAATTCAAAACCAATAGTTGCAACCAGATTATTATTTATGAAAAATCCATATACATCTCCATTTAAAAAAACATCCAATACAAAGTCCTTGACTTCTTTATTAGAAAGCCCGCAGTTTAATTTATCCCAAATAGGATATATTGCTTCTTGATGCAATACTACAATTTCTCCAAGATATTTTCTTGATAATTTTTTTATCATTTTAAATCATGCCTCACCACTTCTTTAATTTTTAAACAATATTTCTCTGATAATTCTTTAGCATGTTTCTCTATTTTATTGCAATAATCATCATAATTATTTATCATGTATTCGAATTCTATTATTTTATCAGCATAGTTATCTTTGATAAAAGGAAGGAATTTATCTAATATAGATTTTTTAATATTCAATATTTCTATCCAAACATATTCACAAAATGCAAGTTCCTTGAATAATTCATCTAAATCAGTTATACCAGGTAATACTGGAGAAATAAATCCATAAACCTTGATTCCATGTTTTTTTGCATCTTTTAATACCTTTATTCTTTCCTTTGGTGAAGATGCAAAAGGTTCTATTTTTCTAGAATAATCCTCATTAAGAGTATTAATAGAGCATCCTAATTCTACATTTAAATTTTTTAGAACATCAAAATCCCTTCTTACTAAACTTGACTTAGTTAAAATTTCTATGCTATATTTGTTTTTATATTTGGACTTAGATATTATTTCCAGAATTCTTCTTGTTAATTTATACTTTGCTTCTAAATGCAAATACGGATCACAAACACTTGAAAGCCAAATATTGCCAGGTTTATTCTTTTCAAGTTCTTTTTCTAATAATTCAGAACAATTAATTTTAACATAAACAAAATCGCCCCATTCATAAGGAATATTTTGAAATCTTTTTATAAAATCAGCATAGCAATACTTGCAACCATGGGAACATCCGGTATAAGGATTAATAACATAGTCTGTTAATTTACTTTTTGTCATACAATTCTTACATGTTATTTCTTTGATTATCATTCAATCTCCATAAAAATAGGGCAGTGGTCTGACCCTATAACATTTGTTAATATTTTTGAATTTCTTAAATCAGCTGTCAAACTTTCTGAAATAAATATATAATCAATTCTCCATCCTATATTTCTCTCCCTTAAATTATTCCTATAAGGCCACCAAGTGAATTCTTTTTTATCATTATTTAAAAATCTAAAACTATCAATAAAGCCTTCTTTATGTATTCTGTCTAACTTATCTCTTTCTTCAAATGTAAACATTATATTATTTTTATTTTGTTTTGGATTTGCAAGATCAATTTCTTCATAAGCTACATTAAAATCACCTATCAAAACTATTTTTTTATCTTTTATTTTTTTTAGATAATTAATCAAAAAATCATAAACTTCTAACTTATAATTTAAATTTTCTTTTTTCCTACCACCATGAGGTATATAAACATTTATTAAAACAAAATCATTAAAATCAAGTCTTAAAAATCTTCCTTCAAGATCAAATCTATCAAATCCACACTTATATTCGATATTCAAAGGCTTTTCTTTAGTAAATATTAAAATTCCAGAATAACCTTTCTTTTTTGAAAAATTAAAATATAAATTATATTCATTAATATTTATTTCTTCAGGAAGGCTTTTTTCATCAATTTTAATTTCTTGTAAGCATAAAATATCAGGATTAGTTTGTCTAAACCACTCTAAAAAACCCTTTTTTATAACTGATCTTAACCCATTAACATTCCAAGAAATAATTTTCATTCTAATTTCACCTCCATAACGTAGGAATATCCTCTTCCTGAGATTTTACTTTTTTCTACTTTGAGTTTTCTTTTAAACATTGGAGAATCAAGAACTAAGCTCTCGTATTCACCGCCTTCTCCTGCCGGACTTATCTTATATTTTTCATATAAAATCTTTATCTCTTCTATAAATCTTTTGTCGATTTTCCTTCCTAGAAAAGTCTGGTTCAAAGGATAAGCAAAAACACCAGTCAGTATAATTTCAAAATTATTTGCAAGAAGTTCTTCAAGAAGTTCAATTTGATTTTTTTGCCACAATGGATTAAAACACTCTATTTTTAACTTATTGCAAATTTTTTGTATTCTTGAAGCCTGATAAACTGATTCAACAGCTCCTGTCACAATTCCATTAATTCCGTATTTTTTAATAGCTATTTTAATAGCTTTTTCTAAATCTTTTAATTCAAGTTCTTTTTTTCCAGAAGTTTTTTTAATTACTAGGGGAATGTCCATAATTTCAGCTTGTTTTTCAACACAATTTATAGAAGGAGTATGAAACATATAACTTTCAGGATTTTTTGAAACTACAGTTATTAAGCAAGAAATTTTATATCCTTGCTTTTTTACTATGTAAGCTGCATATGTTGAATCTTTTCCCCCTGAAAATAATATTCCTAGTTTCATAAAAAATCAAGTAAATCCTGATTTATAAAATTGAAGGTTTCATACACCCAAACGATTAGTTATAGCAAATAACATAAATTTTCGGAAAAATTTTGTTATTTGTCTATTTAGGAAATCAAAAAAACAATGTGCCACCACACACTAAAGTGTGTGGTTTGTTACAGGCACTTGTTTTTAGGATGCTCGAGAATTGAAAACTGTAACATTTGCTACGACCACATGATAAATCATGAGGTTTTCAATTCTCGACATAA